>JAGBUT010000231.1 GCA_017630695.1 Clostridia bacterium | reverse complement strand
CGCAGGCGATATTGCCGACGGAATTCTTGCCGTAAACGCTGATGTTGTTTACGTTCTGCCCAACAACTCCAACATTATTCTCGCCGCAGAAACTGCAGCAGACCTTGTTGATTGTGACGTTCGCGTTATCCCCACAAAAACAGTTCCTCAGGGAATTACTGCCGCAATAACTCTCAATCCCGATGCCGATGCATGCGAAAATGCCGAAGCTATGACAGAGGCGGCAGGTATGGTTAAAACCGGTCTTGTGACTTATGCGGTTCGTGATACTTCTTCAAACGGCCTTGAAATCAAAGAGGGCAACCTCATTGGTTTATCCGATAAGAAAATCGTATCAACCGGTACAGATATGGAAGAGGTTATTTCAATCCTCGTTCAGGATTTATATGACGATTCTTCATCCGTTATCACAATCTACTACGGTAGCGACGTGACAGAAGAAGATGCTGCAAAAATTTCCGATATGCTTACCGAAAAATACCCTGACTGCGATGTAATGTTGCAGAATGGCGGTCAGCCGGTATACTATTATACAATTTCCGTGGAGTAATCATATGAAAGTATTGGCTGCAACAGGAAATAAAGGTAAAATCCGCGAATTTTCGCAGATTCTTACTCCGCTTGGTTTTGAAACGGTATCTCCAAAAGATATCGGTCTTGATATTGACCCCGAAGAAACGGGCACAACATTTGCAGAAAACGCCAGAATTAAAGCACTTGCTTTTATGCAGGAGTCGGGTATGCCGGTAATTGCCGACGATTCGGGCCTTATGGTGGATTTTTTAGATGGTGCTCCCGGGATTTACTCGGCGCGTTATGCCGATGGCACCGATGCAGACAGATGCGAAAAACTTCTCCGTAATATGGAGGGTGCCGAAAATCGCTCGGCAAGATTTGTGTCTTCGGTGTGCATGGCTTTTCCTGAAGGAAAAATTGTCGAGGCGGAAGGCTACTGTGAAGGAGAAATCAACTTCTCCCCTGTCGGTGAAAACGGGTTTGGTTATGACCCCGTGTTTTACATTCCCGATATGAATAAGACAGTTGCCGAAATGTCTGCGGACGAAAAGAACGCTATCAGTCACAGAGGCAAAGCCTTAAGGCTTCTGGCCGAAAAATTAAAATAAAAACTACATATTTTACCGAAAAAGGGAAAGTAAGGTGTAAATCCTTCACAGTCCCGCTGCCGTGAAAGTCGGAATGCCTTTTTGGGTAACAGACCTTTAACTTCTGCGAGAGACAGAATTGGTTAATCATCACACAGCAATTTTGCTGTGTGTTAATGCCGTTTATGCTTTTGCATAAAACGGCTTATTTTTTTATACAGGAGGAAATCTTATGAACAGCAAACTAATGAAACTCACAGCAATTATCCTTATGGTGTTTATGTTGCCCATATTTTCTGCTTATGCAGAAGATCCCGAGCAACTTCCCTCTCAGGATTTATCCCAAAACGAGGGTGATGCCCCGACAACCGACATCCCGTCGGAAGATATTCCCGCCTCACCAACCGCCGAGGATTACCTCAATACCGTAAAATCATATTATGATGCAAACACCACCCTTACTTCCTGGTGGGATGTTGTGGCTCTTTACGGCGCCGGTGCAGATCTTGCATATTACACTCTTCCCGAATGGACAACCGAAACTCTCGGTGAAACCGCAACAGTTACAGATTACGCAGGTATAATCTTCGGTCTTACTGCTGTTGGCGAAAATGTTCACGACATCTGGGACAGAGACCTTGCTGATGAGCTTGCAAAAATGCAAGATCCCCAAACAGGACTTTTCGGGTCTTACCCCAATCAGCAGATTTATTCCATTCTTGCGCTTGACGTTGCAAGAGAACCTTACACTCGTGACCTTGCAATATCGGCTATGATTGATACTTTCAAAACCGAAGAAGGTGCTTTCGGTTATCTTCCATTTGACCCGTCTGCTCCGCAGATAGCGACTCCCGACATTGATATCACCGCACTGGCTCTGCTCGTGTTAGACCAATCCGATCACGCCGATATCATTTCTTCTTCGCTCTCCTGTCTTGCAGATCAGCAGCTTGAAAGCGGCGGTTTTGCAAGTTGGGGAACTGAAAATTCAAACACTCTTGAATCTGTAATTTTCGCACTTTCCACATTGGGTCTGCTTGAAGATGAACGTTTTATCAAAAACGATCTTTCTCTTTCGGATGTTCTGTCATGCTACATTTTAGAAAGCGGTATGCTTACATGGGAAGCAGGCGCAACAGACGAAAATCTTATGGCAACACAGCAGGGTCTTATAGCCTTTGGTGACATTGTTGCCGGCAAAAGCGTATTTCTTCGTCTTTCATCGGAGGAAGTTTGCAGCACAATAACTGCAAACGTGAGAATTGAGGGGTCTGCATCAAACGTTTTAAATTCTTCCGTTACAATTAAATGCTATAACTTAAACCTCGTTGATGCCGTTAAAAAAGCACTTGATTTAAATTCCGTTCCTTACATAATAGAAGACAGTGAATATGGTGCGTACATCAAAAGCATAGGCTCCGAAACTGCAGGAAAATTCGGTGGTTGGGACGGTTGGCTTATGGCTCTTAACGGCAACGAACTTTCAGGGTCTGCCGACTCTTACATTTTATCAGAAAATGATG
>JAGBUT010000230.1 GCA_017630695.1 Clostridia bacterium | reverse complement strand
TTAACGTTGTTGACTGCAACTCTTTCGAGATATGTTGCGCCGTCAACGTTTGAAAGCATTTCGCAAACCTTAACGGGGAAACCGACTTTGCTTGTGTCTCTGCCGTAGGGAGAGGTCTGAGTAACCTGACCGGGAAGAGTTGTGGGAGCCATCTGACCGCCTGTCATACCGTAGATAGCATTGTTTACGAAGATAACGGTGATGTTTTCGCCTCTTGCGGCTGCGTGAACTGTTTCTGCAGTACCGATAGCTGCAAGGTCGCCGTCACCCTGATATGTGAAAACAACGTTGTTTTCGGGGTCGGAGCGCTTAACGCCCGTTGCAACTGCGGGAGCTCTGCCGTGAGCGGCTTCAATCATATCGCAGTTGAAATAGTTATAAGCAAAAACGGAGCATCCTACGGGTGCGATGCCGATTGTTCTGCCTTCAATACCGAGCTCGTCGATAACTTCGGCAACGAGACGGTGGATAATGCCGTGTGTGCAGCCGGGGCAATAATGGAGAGGCACGTCTGCAAGGGCATGGGGTTTTTCAAAAACAACCATTATTTGTCACCTCCGATGTTATTTGCTTCCTCAATCTTTGAAAGCACGTCAGCGGTTGTGGGAATCATACCGCCTGTTCTGTTGCAAAGAAGAACGGGCTTCTTGCAACGGATTGCAAGTTCGATATCTTCGATCATCTGACCCATTGAAAGCTCAACGCAAACGAAGGACTTAACCTTGTCTGCAGCAGCATTGAGAACTGCCTTGGGGAAGGGCCAGAGAGTGATAGGTCTGATCATACCGACCTTGATGCCGTTTTCTCTTGCCTTGTCGATAGCGTTCTGTGAAACTCTTGCAGCAACACCGTAAGCAACGAGGCAGATTTCAGCATCTTCCATGCGGTATTCATCATACATAACTTCGTTTGCTTCAATCTGTGCATAGCGTTCGAAACGCTCGAAGTTGTATCTTTCAAGCTCGTCGGGCTGGATGAAGAGGGAGTTAACAACGTTGTGCTCTCTCTCGCACTTTGTGCCGCAAGCTGCCCATGAGGACTTGTCATATTCTTTGACTTCGCCCATATCAAGTGAAACGGGCTCCATCATCTGACCCATTGTGCCGTCTGAAAGAAGCATAGTGGGCATTCTGTATTTGTCAGCAAGGTCAAAGCCCTTGAAAGTAAGGTCAACCATTTCCTGAACTGATGCGGGTGCAAGAACGATAAGATGGAAGTCACCGTGACCTGCACTCTTTGTAGCCTGGAAATAGTCAGACTGTGAGGGCTGGATACCGCCGAGACCGGGGCCGCCTCTCTGAACGTTGATGATGAGTGCGGGAAGGTCTGAACCTGCAAGGTATGAAATGCCTTCGCTCTTGAGTGCGATTCCGGGGCTTGAGCTTGAAGTCATAGCTCTTTTGCCTGCTGCTGCAGCGCCGTAAATCATATTGATAGCGGCAACTTCGCTTTCAGCCTGAAGGAATGTTCCTCCGATAACGGGCATTCTCTTTGCCATATATGCAGCGATTTCTGTCTGCGGTGTTATGGGGTAGCCGAAGTAGTGGCGGCAGCCTGCCATGATAGCAGCTTCAGCAAGAGCTTCGTTACCTTTCATCAGAACTTTTTCAGCCATTTTCTATTCTCCTTACTTTTCAACAGTGATTACGCAGTCGGGGCACATTGTTGCGCAGAAAGCGCAGCCGATGCAAGCTGACTGGTCGATTACGCCTGCGGGATGATAGCCCTTGGCATTGATTTCGTCTTTAAGGAGAGCCACAATCTTTTTGGGGCAAGCTCCTACGCAGAGACCGCAGCCCTTGCAACGGTCAGTGTTGAATGTTACTTTTGCCATAAGTTTTCCTCCTGTTTAGCCCACGATTGTCTGACATAAAGTCTAATCGGGAAGCAATCTGAAACTTTATCTTTTACTGATTCATATAAATCTTCTTTTACAGTGGTCATTTTGATGGGCAGACCGCTTGCTTCTGATATTGCCTGAGCATAGGCAACGGAGCCGAGAACGTCGTCTGCAGTGGTTTCATCGCCGAGGTTTGAGTTGTTGATGATACCCGTGAATTTCATTCCTGCCGCTGTTTCAATTTCGTGCATTACTGCAACGGTTGAAGCACAGTCGGGGGTAAGAGGGCGGAATTTGTTGATAACAAGCAGCATCTCGTAATCGTTCTGCTTGAGGATTGAGGGAGCGTATCTGCCCAAGGCAAGAGCTCCTCTGTCATCACCGCCAACGTCGATAACTGCGTGAACGGACTCATCGTCAATTATCGCATAAGCCTCTGCAGGCAGAGAAGGCACGTCAACGTTTGAGTTTGCGTATTCCGATGATATCAGGTGAATCCCTTTGCTTTCAAGGAAGGCTTCGCTGTCCTTTGTGCGGAAATAGGGATTTACGATATCAAGGTCTGCTACGCTTACTTTTTCAAATGCATCTTTAAGATGAAGTGCATAGTTGACTGCGACGTTGGTTTTGCCGCTTCCGTAATGACCTGCGAAAAGAGTTATTCTTTTATGTTCCATAGATTAAAGAACTGTAACCCAGCCGAACTTATCTTCAACAGTGCCGCCCTGAATGCCGGTAACTGTATCGTAGAGCTTCTGGCTGATTTCACCGATGTTGCCGCCGTTGATTGTCATAACGTCGTCCTTATAACGAAGTTTGCCAACGGGTGAGATTACTGCTGCAGTACCTGTACCGAAGCATTCCTCAAGAGCACCTGTTTTCTGAGCTTCAAGAAGCTCTTCAACAGAAATCTTTCTTTCTTCAACGGGGAGACCCCAGCTCTTGCAAAGCTCGATAACAGAGTTTCTTGTGATACCGGGAAGAATGCTGCCGTTGAGCATGGGAGTAACGATTGTGCCGTTAATTTTGAAGAAGATGTTCATAGCACCGACTTCTTCGATATATTTTCTTTCAACACCGTCAAGCCAGAGAACCTGTGAATAACCGTCGTCGTGAGCCTTAACCTGAGCTGCAAGGCTGGCAGCATAGTTGCCGCCTGTTTTTGCAAAGCCCATACCGCCCTTAACAGCTCTTACGTAGTCGTCTTCAATCCAGATGCCTACGGGAGCAAGACCGCTTGAGTAGTAAGCGCCTGAGGGGGAGAGGATAACGATGAAGAGATATGTTTTTGAAGGAGCAACGCCAAGGAAATCGTCTGTTGCGATGATGAAGGGACGGATATAAAGTGAAGTACCGGGAGCTGAGGGGATCCAATCCTTGTCAACTCTTACGATTTCGCTTACAGCCTGAACAAAATCCTCAACGGGAAGCTCGGGGATGCAAAGACGCTTGTTAGTGTCGTTTGTTCTCTTTGCGTTCATTTCGGGTCTGAAAAGACGAACTTCGCCGTCAGCTCCCTTATATGCCTTGAGGCCTTCAAACATTTCCTGGCCATAGTGAAAAACCATACATGCGGGGGAGAGGGTGAGATTTCCGTAAGGAACTATACGGGGATCGTGCCAACCCTGACCTTCGGTGTAGTTCATGATAAACATGTGGTCGGTGAAAATTTTGCCGAAGCCGAGATTGTTTTCATCGGGCTTCTGCTTAGGAGCAGTTGTTCTCTCAATTTTG
>JAGBUT010000229.1 GCA_017630695.1 Clostridia bacterium | reverse complement strand
GTTGACCTTTCAGAGGATGCAAAGGGTGCAGACTGCGGTTCATTCATCGCAGTTGACGGCAAGAACGTTACTCTTGAAGCTGTCAAGAAGTGCGAAGACGAAGATGCTTACATCGTTCGTTTCGTTGAAAAGGCAGGCAGAAGAACAGCTGTTAACGTTGATTTCTTTGCAGAAATCGCATCAGTTGCTGAATGTAACCTCCTTGAAAGAGAAGACGTTGCAGTTGATATTGCAAACGGCAAGGCTATGAGCTTTGAAATCAAGCCCTTCGAAATCAAGTGCTACAAAGTTAAAACAAAATAAATTCCAAATAAAAAAGAGTGCAGATTGATTCTGCACTCTTTTTGTTATTCAACAGATTTTTTATGCATTGGCTGAATTTTCGTTTGCCTTCTTGGTCTTTTCAATAAGACGCTTTGTGATAAGGCTTGCGATAAGCATGAAAACAATGATAACCGCAACGGGGATTGCAACAACCCAGGGCTTTTCGCCAACGCTCTTGAGGGCAATGCCGAAGAAGGTGTAAGCAACAACAAGGGGGAGATTGCCGAGGTTTGCGCCGATTGTGTAATTTTTCAGCGAAATGCCCATTGCGCCGAAGAGAAGGCTTGAAAGGTCGCCCGGCATAATGCCCGAGAGCTTGATTGCAAAGGTCATTTCGGTCTGGTTTGCGCCTGCAAAATCATCAATCTTTTTGATTGCTTTGAATTTGCCTTTGAGAGTGTCAACCATTCCTGCGCCTGTGAATCTGCCGAGGAAATAAGGAACAAAAAGGCTGAGAAAAACCGAAACAACGTTAACCAGAAGCGCAATCCAGAAGTTGGGCATGATGTAAGCGCAGACCGAGAAAACAACTGCGGGCGGAAAAACAAGGGCAAATGATTTGACAACAGAAAAAAGAATGATGCCGAAAGCGAGAGTGACCGTGCCGCCCGTGAGCATCTTGCTGATTTCGGGGATGTTGGAAACTTTGATGTTATATTTTTTTGTCAGATAAATGCAAAGAACAACCATGACGAGCATAAAAATTCCTGCTGCAATCTGAAGCGCTTTGATGAGCTTGCCGTAGTCTTTTTTTGCCATAACGAACCTCCAAAATCTGATATGCCAAAATGATATATTATTCGTATGGATTTGTCAATCAAAACTGAAAAAACACAGCTCTTGTTTTTGCGGTAAAGCGATGATATAATTATAATGAAAAGAACTGAGAGGTGTTTTTTATGACAACGCAGGAATATCTCCGCCTTATTGACGAAGTTAACGAAAACGGCAGATACAAAGCCGATTGGCCGTCGCTCTCACACCACAAAGTGCCCGAATGGTACATGCGGGACAAGCTCGGCGTTTTTATTCATTGGGGTATCTACAGCGTGCCTGCTTACGGCTGTGAATGGTATTCAAGAGGCATGTATGATAAAAACTCAGGAGATTTTAAGCATCACCGTGAAACCTACGGCGATCAGAAAACTTTTGGCTATAAAGATTTTATTCCGATGTTCAAAGCGGAAAAATTCGATGCATCCGAGTGGGTTTCACTTTTCAAAAAGGCGGGCATCAGATATGTTATGCCCGTTGCAGAGCATCACGACGGCTTTGCAATGTACGCAACCGAGTTCAACCGCTGGAATGCAGTTGACATGGGCCCCTGCAGAAACGTGGTGGGCGAGCTTAAGGCAGAGTGCGAAAAGCAGGGGCTTACCCTTTGCGCTTCAACCCACAGAGCCGAGCACTATTTCTTTATGAACATGGGCAGAACCTTCGACAGCGATGTGAATGACGAAGCATATGCGGATTTCTACGGCCCTGCGGTTTATTGCAAGGAGTTTGATTCCGATGTGCTTCATATCACAACGGCAGATACATATTCCGTCGGTGCATCAAAGGAATGGCTCGAGGATTGGCTTGTCCGCACTTGCGAACTTATTGATAAATATCAGCCGTCAGTTCTCTATTTTGACTGGTGGATTCACAATCATTCGTTCAAACCCTATCTCAAAAAGCTTGCGGCTTATTATTATAACCGCGCTGAAGAATGGGGCAAAGAAGTTACCATAAATTATAAGCACGAAGCATTCCCCCACACGGTTGCAACCTTTGATATCGAAAGAGGTGCGCAGTCGGCAATCTCGCCGTGGTATTGGCAGACCGATACCGCAATCGGCAAATGCTCATGGGGCTACAGAAAAGATAACGAATATAAAACCGCAAGGCAGGTTATCTGCGACCTTGTTGATATCGTTTCAAAAAACGGCAACCTGCTCATAAACATCGGTCCGAAAGCCGACGGCACAATCACCGACGAGGAAACCGAAGTTCTGCTCACCATGGGTAAATGGCTTGAAGTCAACGGCGAAGGAATCTACGGTACAACCTATTGGAAACAGTTCGGCGAAGGCACGGTGAACGCAGAAGACGGTCAGTTCAAGGATAACGACGAAAAGGCGTTCACGAGCGAAGATTTCCGCTTTACTTTCAAAAACGGATATCTCTATGCGTTCCAGATGCGCCCGTCAAAGAACGTGAAAATCAAGTCTCTGCGTGATTATGACCACAATAATTTCCTCATCGAAAGCGTTGAAATTCTCGGTGAGGGTTCAATCGCATCTTACACAAGAAATGCGGAATATCTTGAAATCAATCTTGATTCCGTGCCCGACACAGACCTTCCCGTCTGCTACAAAATCGCAATCGGATAAGACAAAATTTTTCGGGGTGTTTATTATGAAAATCAAAAAACTGATATCGGTTATTCTTGTTGCGGCTGTGGTTTTCGGCGCCGCACCGCTCGCAGGTCTTATTGGTCTTGACCTGCCCGAATTCAATCTCTTCGGCTCAAAAGCCGAGGCGGCAGCAT
>JAGBUT010000228.1 GCA_017630695.1 Clostridia bacterium | reverse complement strand
TTTTATCAAGACTGAATACTCCGCAGAGTTTATCAAGAGTTTCATCGCTGAAAGAGGGATAATAGCCTTTATAAAACTCTGACATTTTAGCAATGGTTGAATAAGGCTCAAAATATATGTCATCCGGAACGTAAAACATTCTCTGACGCTCGGTTGTCGAGTCGTATGTGTTGACACCGTCAATCAGAACCTCACCGCCGTCAGCTTTATAAACACCTGCAATTGTTTTCAAAAGAGTGGTTTTACCTGCACCGTTATAGCCTACAAGACCGTAAATCGAACCTTTGTCGACGGTAAAACTCAAACCGTCGATTGCAATAAAATTATCAAACTTCTTTGTTACGTTCTTAACTTCAATCATAACTTATTCCTCCTTATACACAGAATTAACAAGATCTATAATTTCATCTAGACTTACTCCGATTGACTTCGCAACCTCAAGACTCTGCATAAAATCATTCAGCGCCTTATTGCTTAAAGAAGAATCGGTTGCCGCATTTTCGCTGACGAAACTGCCCGTGCCCGGCACAGAATAAATCGCCCCCGTTGTTTCAAGCTCCGCAAACGCTTTCTTAACGGTATTAACGTTGATAGATGTATCCGCAGAAATCTGCCTGATTGAAGGCAATTTTGAATGAGGCGGATAAACACCGACACGAATAAGAGTTATTATCTGATTTTTGATTTGTTCATAAACGGGAACTTTGCTTCGTTTATCGATTACAATCATCGCAACACCTCCCATAGTGTGCCATCTGTGATATCACACCTAAATAATAGCAAATAAATTTTGATTTGTCAACACGATTCACAAATAATTCATACACAACGTTTAGTGTTATAAATAATAAAATATTGTAAAATTATATTGTATTTTGTGGATTGATATGTTATATTTTACTTGTAAGATTTTATTCGGAGGGACATAATAATGGAAAGCAAAGAATTATTTGAATTAAGCCCCAACGGCTATGATTGCGAGCAGGTTGAACAATATATTGCTCTTCTCAAAGCACAATACAAAAAGCTTTTTGATTACGCAAAGGCTACCGAGGCAAACAACGAAAAGCTTAAGAATATCTGCCGTTCACTCTCAAATGAAAATAAGGTGCTCAAGGCAGCAACGGTTACTGCAGCACCCGTTGAGTCAGGTGTAGAAAGAATCATTTCATTGAGCAAAGAAATCGCAAAAGAGGCCGAGACACTTAAATAATTTTATCGGCAAAAACCTTAACGAAAGGCACATTATTTATGAATGAATTTAGAATCATAAGCATTGAAGAATTCGATGCCGATTTTGTTCAAAATATAAGGGTCAAGAAACCGCAACCCAAAGCAGCTCCCGTTAGCTTTATTCCCGAGATGATAAAGACTGACACAATGCCTGCCGAGGTTGAAACACCCGTTATCACCGAAGAGCCACTGGATGTTTATTCAAGCGAAACTCCTGACATCAAATATTCTGCTCCCGAAGAAGATACTTCTTCGCACTATTTCAGCAAACACGCTGATGATGAAGAAAAAGAAAAATATGATGAACCTGCTCCCTATATCAATTCGTCTAAGAAAAAAAGCAAAGGCGGTATGCTTGCAGGCAAAATCATCTCAATTATTATGCTTTGCATAACGGTTGTCACTTTCCTTCTCGGATGTTTCACATCTGCGTTTCTTAATAACGGAGCTGATATCGGTGGAGTAAGTTTCAATACCCAGCTTCGTGATATTTCAATCGGTAACGACACAATTAAAGAAGGCGCACTCATTATTTCAAAGAAAGTTGCTACTTCTGAATACACCGAAAACCTCAACAGACCCGTTGCCGTTATCGTTGACGGTAAGGAAACCGAGGGCTGTGATATTATGTATATCTACAGTACAAAAGACGTTACAATCGAAAATGCATTTGTTGAAGTATATGATCCGATTTCTAACCAGATAAGTTCAAGATTATATTCACACAGCGATGTGTTCGGCATTGTAACACATTACATACCGTTCATCGGCAACCTGCTTTCATTTGCTATCAATAACGCAATTCTTGTTTGCGCATTGTTCGTGCTTCTGATTGTATTCTGGTGCCTGATTATCGTTCTCATAAGCAAAAACAAAAAGAAATATGCATAAAAAAATAACGCACTTTCGTGAATGCTCATGAAAGTGCGTTTTATTATTCATCAGATATCAACCGAAATAATGCTGTCATCCTGCTCGATGAGAAGCATAATTTCGTCCATTGAAATCATTCTTGATTTTTTAACCGTGATATCAAGACGAAGAGTTGCATCCTGATTTCTGGTGATGTTGCATTTTTCAATATGGATATTTTTTTCTTCAAGTTTTCTTTTAAGGCTCTTGACGGAATCTTTGGTATCGGTAACAATAACAACAAATTCGTTAGCAGTGTTTTCAAGCCTTGAGAAGAAGCGATGAAGAATAAGCTGTGAAACAACCATCATAACGGAAGCTGCAATTCCGAGAGGATACATACCTGCACCGATTGCAAGACCTACGCCTGCGGTTGTCCAGATACCTGCTGCGGTTGTGAGACCTTTAATTGAAATATCCTTAACAAAGATAACGCCTGCACCGAGGAAACCGACACCCGTAACAACGTTTGAAGCGATTCTTGATGCATCAGCTCGAAGACCTTCGTACTGAAGAATATCAAAGAAGCCATACTTTGAAACAATGATAATCATAGCTGCACCGAGAGCAACGATCATATGAGTACGAATACCGGCATCTTTTTGTCTGCGGCTTCTTTCGAGACCGATAAGTCCGCCGCAGATACTTGCAACAATCATTCGAATAATGTAACTGTCAACAATAACAGTTTGATAAAAATTCTCTAAAAATTCAGGCATTAATTTGTCTCCTTATCATAAAATTTCCGATTTGATATTATAGCAAAATATTTGAAATATGTCAAACAAAAAACAAGAACTTAATATCTATTTTATTTTGTTGACAAAATATACATATATGCTAAAATACAATTAGTTTTATTAAGGAGGCATTTTCAAATGAGACAATATAAACTCGCACAATTATATTCAAAATGTAAAGACAACGGATGTCTTAACCCAATCGACGAAAAACAAATAATGATGGTTAAGGTTTTCGCAATGGACTTACATCTTAATTTTAAAAATGTGGATAGTTTGCTCAAAGAAGCAGAAATAGCCTATAATAAGACTCAAGAAGAACTTGAACAATCAAGAATTAATGCCGAGAAAGCTGCTGCAATTAAGAATTCAGAAGGAATTAAACTTTTTACAGCAAAAGACAACAAAACCACTTTAAACGTTTACAGACGAGTTGATGGTACTCTTTATGCATTGGTTAATAACGATGAGAATAGAATATATAACATAAGCGTTAAAATATTTCACGGCGGCGTAACTTATTATAAATACGTACCTTCAAAAACCATTTATACCGGTGCTACTGTTGGAGGAATATCGACAGGTGGTTTTCATCAAACGCAAGACGGTTACGAAGCCGCGAAAGACAAAAGCGATAAAGGATACTTTGAAATAAATTATGGTGATAATACAATCACCCCCAAAAAGGTAATTGTCGACGATAAGATTGCAAATTTATTAAAGCGAGATAAAGATTTCACAAGATATTTCAAATCTAAGAATTCAGCAACATGTTATAACATCTATTATGACAATAGTGATGATCTTCAGATTTTAGCTCATATTACTGATCAAGCAGCTAAAATGACCTTTTTATCAGAAATGGTAGACAAAGGAAGATTGTCCTATGTTGATAGTAAAGGTATTTACAACGTTATTGATCGTATTCTCAGAGGCAGTTTCCCTCCTCCGGATGAACAAATTTATAATCAGGCATTATCATTAGTTCATTCAAACACAACAAACGAAATAAAAAAAGGAATGGATTTGCTTTTATCAATTTCTGATTATAAAGACTCATCACAAATTCTGGAACAAGCAAGAACAAAACACAAAGAAATCCTATGGAAAGAAAAAGAAAACAAGGTAATTAAAAAAGAAAAAAAAGCTAAAAAAAGAAAGAAATGCTTAATAGCACTGATTATTATTGCTATCACTTGCATTGCCGCAATTATTATAGTTCCAAAAGCATTATACGGTTCAGCGCAGACTGCTATTAATGAAAAAGATTATGATAAAGCAAACTTATTATTCACTCTTTTGGGTGATTATCAAGACTCACCTGAAATGCTCAATGAAACAACTTATCAAAACGCAAAATCATTACAAGACAATAAACAGTACGAAGAAGCATTTAAACTTTTTGATTCATTAGAAAACTATAAAGACAGTATCTATCAAGCCGATATATCTTGTTATAAACTTGCTGAACAATTTAAAGAAAGCGGAAACACTGAAAAAGCAATCGAAACACTTGATTGGTCAACATTCATTTCAGATGATGAATTGTATAACAAGGTACAGAAAGAAAAAACACAACTCAGATACGATTATATCCTAGGCCACAAGGA
>JAGBUT010000227.1 GCA_017630695.1 Clostridia bacterium | reverse complement strand
CGACGGATCAACAGAAATGACAGATTACGTTGAAGAAATCAAGACGGCAAGTACAACAAACGTTGACCTCGCAAATCTTTCAAATCCCGTATATTCAAAGTTTATTGAAACAACTCTTGATGATAACGGTGTTCTTAACGGCATCACTTATAAGGATGACGATAAATTCAACTTCGCATTTGACGTTGTTGATGAACTCGCAAAGAAGTCACCCGATAAGACTGCAATGCTTCACGTTGACAGAGACGGTGTTGAAAGAAGATTTACTTTCAGCGATATGAGCCGCCACTCTTCAATGGTTGCAAACTATTTCAAGTCTCTCGGCATTAAGAAGGGCGATAAGGTTATGCTTGTTCTCAAGCGCCATTATCAGTTCTGGTTCTCAATCCTCGCTCTTCATAAGATTGGTGCGGTTGTTGTTCCTGCAACAAACCAGCTTGTTGAGCACGATTTTGAGTATCGCTTCAACGCAGGTCAGATCAGCGCAATCGTTTGTACAGCTGACGGTGACGTTGCTCATCAGGTTGAACTTGCAGCAAGCAAATGCCCCACACTCAAGACAAAGATTATCGCTCACGGTGAACGTGAGGGCTGGTTGAATTTTGACAGCGAATACGTGAATTTCAGCGATGTTTTTGAAAGACCTTCACCTGAAGAAGGCGCATTCGGATATGATCCGATGCTTATGTTCTTCACGTCAGGCACAACAGGATATCCCAAAATTGCACTTCATACTCACAGATATCCTCTCGGTCATTTCATCACTGCAAAGTATTGGCATAACGTTGATCCCAACGGTCTGCACTTCACTATCTCCGATACGGGTTGGGGTAAAGCACTTTGGGGTAAGCTTTACGGTCAGTGGCTCTGCGAAGCAGGTGTATTCACTTATGACTTTGATCGTTTCGTTGCTGATGATATTCTTAAGATGATTGGCAAACATAAAATCACAACTTTCTGCGCACCTCCCACAATGTACCGTTTCTTCATCAAAGAGGATCTTGCAAAATATGATCTGAGCTCAATCAAATATGCCACAACTGCCGGTGAAGCACTCAACCCCGAGGTTTTCCATCAGTTCCTCAAGGCAACGGGTCTCAGAATTATGGAAGGTTTCGGTCAGACCGAAACAACCCTCGCTCTTGCTAACTTTGTTGGTACCTCAATCAAGGTAGGTTCAATGGGTAAACCCAGCCCCTTGTTTGACGTTGACCTTATCACATCTGAAGGCAAGACCGCAAAGGTCGGTGAGGTTGGTGAAATCGTAGTTAAGACAGAGGCAGGTTCTCCCTGCGGTCTGTTTATGGAATATTACCTCGATGAAGAAAAAACCAAGGAAGTATGGTACGATAACGTCTACCATACCGGCGACACAGCCTGGAGGGATGAAGACGGATTCTTCTGGTACGTTGGCAGAGTTGACGACGTTATCAAGTCATCAGGTTACCGCATCGGTCCCTTCGAGATTGAAAGCGTTATCATGGAGCTTCCCTACGTTCTTGAATGCACAGTTTCAGCAGCACCCGACGAAATCAGAGGTCAGGTTGTTAAGGCTGACATCGTTCTCACAAAGGGAACTGAAAAGAGCGAAGAGCTCAAGAAGGAAATTCAGACCTACGTTAAGGAGCATACCGCACCTTATAAGTACCCCAGAATCGTTGAATTCAGAGATGAACTTCCCAAGACCATCAGCGGTAAAATCCGCAGAGTAGAGCTTCGCGAAGCAAACAAGAAATAAAATTAAAGGTACCGTTTCACAACGGTACCTTTTTTATATTTTATTTCAATTTTAATTTAAAGGTTCTTCCGTCAAAATCAATCAGACCGTCGTTCTTCATTCTTGCGAGTTCCTTTGACATTGCACTTCTTTCAACAGAAAGATAATCTGCAAGTTCCTGACGGTTGAAAGGAATTGTGAAGATGATGGTTTTTTGCAGATTTGCCTGCTCGGAAAGATATGAAATCAGTTTTTCTCTGGTTGTTCTTCTTGAGAGGTGAGTGATTTTGTTGTTCAGTTCGCAGTGTTTTGCTGCCATTGAACAGAGAAGGTTGTTTGTCAGCATTTTGTGATTTATGCAGTCCTTCACGCAGGGGGCGGCAAGGCGTCGCATATCAAACACGAGAATATCAGAGCTTTCCTTTGCAACGATGTTGAAGGGCATTGTCATATTTTTCGCAAACGCATAGCATTCACCGAAGCATCTGCCGGGGGTGAATTCAGTAACGATTGATTTGTTGCCGAGAAAATCGTTGTTTTCAAGCGAGATTCGACCCGTAAGCACAACACCTGCAGAGTTGGTGAATTCACCTGCACGGCAAACTGTATCGCCTTTTCTGAAGCTCTTGACTTCTGCATTAAGGCAGGCAAGAACGTCTGTGAGCTCGTTTTCATCGATACCCGAGAAAAGCTCACACATTTTGATAACTCCGATATATCTGCGCATATTGTCACATCCTTGTTGCAATTAACACATTTATTATACATATAACACAACCGTTTGTCAACAGAAAACCGCCTCGAAGAGATTAACCTCTTCGGGCGGTTTTTATATCAGTTTATAGTTTCGTAAGCGGGGAGATATGCGCAGTAAACGTTACTGTAGCCTCCGAATACCTTAACGGTGAAAGCTTCGTTATTTGCAGCGTCAGTCAGACGCATTGTTGCTTTTTTAGTCAATGTTTCATCTGCAGTTTTGTTTGCGAGAATATCAAAAGTGAGATGTATCGCAGCTGTGATGAAAACAGACTCAAGCGAATAGTTATAAATAATTGATCTGGGAAGATTATTTGCCGCATTGCGAAGGCTTTCGTTATAAGCTGCATAGTCAGCTGTTGCGGTGGGAAGAGTAACGTCTGTTACAGCTTCACCGATTCCGTTGAAAGCAGTGGGGAATGACGGACCTGCATAGATGAAATTGTTTTCTCTGACAATTTCAATAAGTTCGTTTGTGATGAAGTAATCGGTTGAGAAAACGGCAACGTTTGAGCCTGAAATCTTACCGGTGGACTTGTATCTTGCGATTGACTCGCGGATTTCTTTGATAACAGCTTTTGTGCCGCCTGCAGAAATCGGGTCGGGTGCGTTGTGGTAAATAAATTCAATTCCCTGCTTTGTGCATTCGGTGTTGATTGCACTTTTGAGTGTTGAAGCGAGAAGAGAAGCTCTGTCTGATGAAGAACTGCCGCTGATATGACGGTTGAAAGAGGCCATAAGAAAATATTCAGCACCTTTTAATTTTGCCTTGGCAACAATGTCTGCCGCGGCCTTTGACCAGTCTGTGCAGAAAACAAAGTTTGCAAGACCTGCAAGGTTACCTGTTGATGCTTCGGGCTCAATGCATCCGTAAACAAGATCGGGGTTAATCTGCTGTGACATAAGAATTGCTTCGTTTGTCAGACGAGCTGCTTTTGTGTAGATGATAGCACCGATAGTTTTATCGGCCGCAAGTTCTTTTGAAACAGTAATCAAATCATTTTTGTTGGCGGAGAGGTCGCTGTTGTTATCATATTCCTTGATAATGATTTTGTCGGAATACACCGAAGCGATTTCTTGCGAAGCAATTTTCAGTTCATTGAACTGTGTACCTGCAGGTACGAGAAGAGCGATTTTCTTTTCACTCATTGGTATCTCTTCCGAAGTGACGGGAGCCGTTGTTTCGTCATCGGGATTTCCTTTTCCGCATCCCGCAAAAGAGAAGATGAGAAGAAGAACAAGGAAAACCGAGGTTATTTTTTTAAACATAATCTTACCTCTTAAGATTCAATATATAAATTATTTTTGATTCGGTCTTTGATATAATCACGAAGCTCAAGGGGAGCAACAAGTTCAATCTTATCACCGAAACAAAGGAGAAATCCGATAAATTGTTCATCGATAACGGTGAGTGCTTTGGCTAAATATTTGCCGTCCTCTGATTTACGCAACTGAACCGGAAAATCAAAGAAATTTTTTACAAGTTCAGCGTATTGAGTGTCGAATTTTAAAAACACCCAATCGGTTCTTTCGTGGCGGTCTTTGATTTGTATACCCGTGAAGAAGCCTACTGACTCGGAGATATCACCGCTGAATTTATCAGCTTCGCTGTTAAGAATTTCAACTTCTGCAATGCGGCAAAGATGCATGCATTCGGGTTTCTTTGAACCGATTTTTGTAAAAATAAGAAGCATACTGTTGCTGCTGATTGCGATTTTAATTGGATTGATGGTTATTTTTTCTGTCGGTTCTTCGGACCCGAAGCTGTCGCCCGGGCAGGTGATCTTGTAGTCGAGTGTAACTCTTTTCTGCCTTTGGATTGCTTCACGCAAAGTCATAAGGATTTCCCACGTAACAGCTTCTCGGGGAACGTCAACCGATACTCTTTCTGTTGTGTTCATCAGCAGATTGTTGGTCGGTATGCCCGTAGCTCGGCTCAAAGCTTGTTTTGCGGTGTTTCTTTCTTCTGCCGAAAGCATCTGTGATGATTCAACCGCCTTCAACAGAGCATCAGCCTCCGAAATTGAAAAGGTACGAGTGGTATAATAACCTTTCTTGGGTGTTGTAACGTAGATTATTTTATACGGTGTTGTATTGATGAGTTTGATGTCTGCCAGAACGTTTCGTTTAGTTGTCTCGAAACCGTATTGTTCAAGATGAGCACAGATTTCTTCTATGCTGAGAACGTTTGATGGGTTGGTGTACATCTGGAGAATATCAATAACAGCAAGCAAACGTATTCTTGCACTTTTTTTCTCGCTCAAATAATCACGCCCTCCGATAAAAATTAATATGTCATCTTATTGTTCATATCAATGATTGCCTGCTCATCGATTTTGAGCACCTTGCGGTCATATGTGTAAATGCCGTTGACTTCGAATTCAACGTCGCTTACCTGAGTGTAAACTGTTGCGCAAAGACCCTTTTTGATAAGCGGAATAATCTGCTTTTCGTGAAGATTGACGTATGCCTTTGTGATAGCTTCCTTGCTTGTGAAGGGGATATATCCGAAAGAACGGATGGGATTCCAGGCATGTTCCTTAATGTTCCAGCTGTAGCCACCGTATTCGCTGACAACGAAGGGACGACCTTTGATTGCTCTGCTTGAGGGTTTATGGATGGGGAAGATATATTTGTGAATGCTCTTGAAATCACAACCGCCCTGATCGTGCCAACCGCTTGCGTGGTCAACAAATCTTGTGGGATCGTATGCCTTTACCTTGTTACCGATTTCGAATGCATCAAACTGACCCCAGCCTTCATTGAAGGGTACCCAGCAGCAGATTGAAACGCAGTTATAAAGATTATCAAGCAAACCGAAAAGCTCTTCCTTGAATTCTTCTCTCCATTCGGGAAGATCTCTGTGGAAGGATTTGTAGAGATTATCTTTAACGTGAATGCCGATACCGGGCAGACCGCCTGCGAGAATCGGACCGATATTTTTACCACCGCTGATCATATCCTGCCATACGAGCATTCCGAGTCTGTCGCAGTGATAGTACCAACGAAGAGGTTCTTCCTTGATGTGTTTGCGAAGCATATTGAAACCGAGAGCTTTCATCTTCTCGATATCAAAAATCATTGCTTCGTCAGAGGGGGGAGTGAGCTGTGATTCGGGCCAGTAACCCTGGTCAAGCAGACCCGTCTGGAAATAAATCTCGTTATTGAGAGCAAGTCTCGGATAACCGTCTGCATCGGTTATAATTGAGAATTTACGCATACCGAAGTAGGATTTGATCTCATCCTTTTCGCCGTCGCAATCAAGAGTGAGCTCAAGGTCATAGAGGAAAGGAGTTTCGGGACTCCAGAGCTTTGCATCGGGAACGGCGATTTCTGCATCTGCGCTGATTTCACCCTCGAAAACAGTGTTTGCACCGTCAAGAATTTTTGCGGTGAGCTTTCCGCAGTCGCAGGAGCAGTTTGTTTCGATTCTGATTATTTCCTTGTCAATGTCGGGAGTCAGGCGGATATTTTCGATTCTGCAGGTATTAACGGGTTCAAGCCACACTGTCTGCCAGATACCGGAAGTAGCGGTATACCAGAAGCTGAAGGGCTTTCTGATCTGTTTGCCTCTCTGCTGATGACCTGCATCAGTGGGGTCGAAAACCTTAACAACAAGTTCGTTCTCACCGTCAACAAGAAGGTCTGTGATATCAAAGCTGAAGGGGTTGTATCCGCCGGTGTGTTCGCCTGCGATTTTGCCGTTAACCCAAACTTTGCACTGCCAGTCAACTGCACCGAAGCGAAGCATTGCTCTTTTGCCTGCAAAGGTCTCATCTGGAGTGAATTTTCTTCTGTACCAGAGTCTTTCATCTTCTGAAAGAGCTCTGCATACGCCTGAAAGCTCGGATTCGATTGAAAAAGGTACAAGGATTTCACCGTCGAACTTTTCGGGAAGGGTGTTTGTGTCACTTGTAACGGCATATTCATAAATACCGTTGAGGTTCATCCAGTTTTCTCTAACGAGCTGGGGTCTTGGGTATTCGGGGAGGGGGCAGGATTTATCGATTTTATCTGCCCAGACTGTTGAAATGTGCTTCATTGATTTGTCTCCTTATATGGTTATTTGAAATCAGTTTACAACGTAAAAATCTGCGAGTCTGAAGTTACCGTTTTCTATCACAGCGGTCATAGGAAAGTGAACTTCAACACCGTGAGCATCGTGAAGGATTGCGAGAAAATCAACGGATTTGTCGGTAGCCTTTACGACACTTATTTCGAATGTATCCCATTTGAGAGGATATCTCTTTCCGCTTTTGTTATATCCTGAATCGTAATCAAGATTGTAGTAGAAAACACCTTCGTGCTCAAGATAAACAGGAGGATTGCCGATGATCTTTTCAACGGTTTCTTTTGTGTAGTTTGCGAGAAGCATTTCTTCAAGCACGGAGTAAGAAGCGAATATAGAAGTGTCTGTTACGGGGGCATACTTTGCGCCGTTGATGGTGATTGCTTTCGTCTGGTCAACGGTCAGGTGGGAAAGAGTGAAAACTTCGGTAACAAGTTTTGCGTTTGCCTGAACGAGCGTTGAGAGCATAGCCTTTTCACCGTCGCCGATATAGTTTAAAAATGCATTGTCGATTGCATTGGTTGTTGTTTCGTCAGAGTTGTTTTTGCCGCATGATGCAAGAGAGAATGAAGAAAGAATCACAGCAGCGGCAAGAAATAAAGTAATTGCCTTTTTCATGGCAAACATCCTTTCGTGAGAGCTTTTAAATATAATTATAATAATTATAAACAATTTAATTGGTTTAGTCAATTGTTTTTTGTCTTTATAAAAGCAAAAAGACCGACTCGTCGGAGTCGGTCTTTTGTATTATTTAAGAGCAATAACCGTCACTGCGGAGATAACCGCCTGAATCATACAGAATCTGAAGATAACCTGTGTATTTGACCAGCCCTTGTTCTTTCTGAAATGATCGTGAAGGGGAGTGCGGATATTCTTGAATGCGTTCTTGATTTTGAGGAAACGGATGAGCGAAATCTTAACGATTCCGAGCAGACCGTCAAGGCAGAGCATAAAGCAGAAGGGGATTGCAAGCAGAATATTGCCCGTTTTGAGAATGCATATGCAAAGGAAAAGTCCGAGAGCTCTTGAGCCTGCATCACCCATCATCATTGTGCTCGGCTCGGAGTTGAACCAAAGATAGGGTACGAGAGTGCCTATCAGAATGATAATCAGCCAGTTGATTCTTTCATCGCCAACGGCAAGGAATTTGTTTGCAATCAGAATCGAAACAAGCGAAACGATTGTCAGACTTCCGCAGAAGCCATCGATACCGTCGGAGCAGTTTGTTGCGTTGATGAGCATCCATACGAGCACAGCCGCAATAATTCCGAAAATAACTGGATGAATGCTGATTGATATACCGAAAAAGCCGATGCTCAGG
>JAGBUT010000226.1 GCA_017630695.1 Clostridia bacterium | reverse complement strand
TGAATCCGTCAAGGAGTTCAACAAGAAGATGAATATCCCCGATAAGCTTGAAATTCTCGAAAAGGATATTCCCACAATTGCAAAAAGAGCTCTCAAGGAAGGCAATCCTCTCTATCCCGTTCCGAAGATTATGGACCTCGAGGATTGTATGGCGGTTATCAGAAGAATCGCAAAATAAACAATCAGCAGGATTGTTTTTTGTATAAAAAGGGTGTGACAAAATGAATATTAAGAAAGTTATCAGCTTTGTTATGGCGTTGGTGATGATTTTTTCGGTGTGCAGTGTTGGTGCTTCTGCGAAAAATAACATCAGCAAACCAAAGAACGATGCTCCCTTCATCTTTGTTCACGGTCTGAATGGCTGGGGCGGTGCAGAGGGTATCGACGGTGTTATCCCTTATTGGGGAGCTACAACGGGCGACCTTATGCGCTATCTGCAGTATGAAGGTTACGAATGTTATTCGGCATCGGTTGGTCCCGTCAACAGTGCATGGGACAGAGCCTGCGAGCTTTATGCTCAGATTATCGGCGCAAGGGTTGACTACGGTGAAGCTCATTCAAAAGAGTTTAACCACGAGCGCTACGGCAGAACGTATTACGACGCTCTTGTACCCAATTGGGGCGAGCTTGATGAATCAGGCAAAATCAAGCAGATTCATCTCATCGGTCACAGTTTTGGCGGCACAACCGTCAGACTTCTTATTCAGCTTCTTACCGAGGGCAGTGCCGAGGAAATGGCGGTTACGCCTTCCGACAGTATTTCGGGTCTGTTCACCGGCGGCAAGTTTGAATGGGTGAAGAGTGCAACTGCAATCTGTACTCCGCATAACAGTGCAACGGTTTATTATCCTCTCGATGCACTTGGTCTCATTGACGTTATTGCTCTTGCAAGCTATCTTTATATCGGCGTTCTTGGCAGAAGTCCTCTTAACGGTGAGTTGGTTGATTTCCATATGGAGCAGTACGGTCTTTCGGAAATTCCCGGCGGTAAAGGATCAATCGGCTTGTTTAAGGCTATAAAAAACGTTCTTGCAAACAAGAAAGATTCCAGTTCATATGACCTTACTCCCGAAGGAACTCTTGAAATCAATGAAAGCATTGATATCAGTGAGGATATCTATTATTTCTCATATCCGTTTTCAACCACAAAATCCGTTGATGCGCTCGGAATCGAAGTGCCGAAGATTAAAACGAATCCCGTAATTTTCCTCACTGCGATGATTATGGGCGTTATGAAATTCAAGGATCCCGATACGGGCTTTGTTTATGACGAATCCTGGCTTGCCAACGATGCGCTTGTCAATACGGAAAGCGCAAAATATCCGTTTGATGAACCGTATACGGATTATGACGAGAACAACGTCGTAAAGGGTGTGTGGAACGTAATGCCCGTCAGCGACGGTGACCACGGCACAGCAATCGGTCTTTTTGCCGATAAGGAACAGACGCAGGCGTTCTATCTTGAAATGTGCGAAATGCTCAATGCACTTCCCGATTAATAAAATTTAGAAAGGGCGGTGAATAACCGCCCTTGATTTTTGAAAGGTGAATGAAATGAAAAAAATAATAAGCATATTTCTTGCCCTTGTTTTTGCCGTTGGCTGTGCGATACCTTCATATGCCGCATCGGGCAAGAGCGCAAACGGAGTGAGCAACGTAGTAAGAACAATTGACGGTCTGATTGAAAGCCTTGAAAGACTCATCCGTTCAAAGACAGAAAACAGAAAGAACTACGCTCCTTACACAGAGCTTTGCGATATTCCCGAGACAGAAAACGGATATGTGCCGCAGGGATTTTGCATCAGCGAGGATGGCGAAAGTTATATAATCTCATATTATCACAGCGAAAAGGCATCAATTATTGTTTTTGTGAATGCTGAAACGGGTGAAAGCGAAAAGCTTTTCAAACTCAAGGCTGCAAGCGGTAAGGATTTCACGGGTCACGCAGGCGGTATTGCGCAGGAAAACGGATGGCTCTATATCTGCCACGGAAGCAAGATTTACAGAGTTGCATTCGCTGATATCGTCAATGCTGAAAACGGTGGAGAAATCACTCTTTCCGAAAGCGTTCAGACAGACGTTAAATGCTCATATATCAACAGCGACGGTGAATATCTCTACGCAGGTGAATTCTACACCTTTGATTTTGACGGTGCTTACGATACCGAAACCGATCATCACGTTTCCCTATCACTTTTTGAGCGTCATTATGCCCGATGCAACGCTTATAAGCTTAGCGATTTTGAGGCTGCTTTTGAAAGCGGTGAGCTTATTCCCGAGTTTGCGGTGACTACTCCTAACAGAGTTCAGGGCTTTGCGAGACTTGATAACGATAACTTTGTGTTGAGCATATCATACGGCAGAAACAACGATTCATTTATGTACGTTTATGATAACGTTGTATCAGGTGAACCTGATTATGAACTTGCTTACGGCGAAGAAAATGTACCCGTATATCATCTTTCAAACAGCCGCAGAAACTCAAATCTCCGTCAGCCTCCGATGCTTGAAGGCATTGATGCAAATGGAAATTCAGCAATCGGAATCTTTGAGTCGGGCGCAAAGAAGTACAGCGACAGCGCATTTATTGTAAACAGCGTTTGTGAGCTGTTCTGATAAAAGAAAAGCGTGGCATCAACCGATGTCACGCTGTTTTTTTATTTCTTTTTAAGTCTTTCGCAAAGCTCTCTGTCGGGCGTCACCCACATCGTATTATACGTGTGATAAATTACTTTACCCGGTTTTGCACCGCTTGGCTTTTTGAGAGCTCTGACCTCTGTGTAGTCAACTGCAACCTGCGAGGATTCTCTGCCTCCGCTGTGATATGCCGCAAGAATTGCCGCCTGACGGCAGGTCAGTTCAGGGATGATATCACCGTTGCCGATAACAACAACGTGGGAGCCGGGAATTTTCTGCGTATGGAACCAGGAGTCATCCTTGGCGGCAGTTTTGAACGTCAGTAAATCGTTCTGAACGTTGTTGCGGCCAACAAGGATTGTATATCCGTCGTCGGAGATATATTCAAGAGGGGGCAGGGGTTTCGGCTTTTTGCCCTTTTCGTTCTTTGCTCTTTTAAGATAGCCTTGTTCATAAAGCTCTGCTCTGATTTCGGCAAGTTCTGTGTAACCGTCAGCTCTGTTGACGCTGTCGATAACAGATTCAAGATAGGAAAGCTCTTGCTCGCTCTGTTCAATCAATTCACCGAGCATACTCTCTGCGGTTTTTGCTTTACGATAATCCTTGAAATATTTCTGTGCATTTGCAGACGGAGAGAGTGCAGGGTCTGCAGGTATTCGGATAACCTTGTTTTCATCGTAAAAATTCTCAAGGTCATAGAAAAACGAACCCTTTTCGAGTCGATACTGATTTGCAAGAATCAGCTCTGCATTGATTCGCAACGCATCCTTGTCTGCGCAGGCATCAAGTTCAGCTTGTCTGCTCTGAAGCTTTCTTGCGGCTCTTGCTGATGCGTTTTGCAGGAGCTTAAGAAGAGATAAACTCCTCTGTCTTGTGCGTTCAAAACGATCTTTTTCGTAATAAAAATCATCAAGAAGCTGTGAAAAGCTTTCGAATTCTTTTGCTGAAACGGTAAATCCGTACTGCGTGATATCCATAAATGTAAAGTCATAGGGCTTTACACCATCTCTTATCAACATTGTCGGAACAGCTTTGCCTGATTCAAGAACGGTTTTGATTTCGGAAAGCTTTTTTACAAGTCTTTCAAAAGCGATATCGGTTATCTCGCAGGCGAGACCGTCATCGGGCGAAGAAAACGCCGCAATCTCTCGGCTTATCAACGGAGAAACACCTTCAACGGTTTCAAGAATTGCACCTGAAAGTCTCTTGCTAATACATTTTCTGATTGCTGAAGCCACGGTTTCTGCGTCGTTTTCAGCAAGATTCATCTTGTTCTGACGAGGAGGTAATTCATATCTGAATGAGGGCAGAATCTGTCGCACACTCGATTGTGTAAAGTCAATCCGCTTTACAGAGTCGACGATGTTGCCCTCTGAATTGACGAGGATGATGTTGCTGTGCTTTGCCATAATTTCAACACAAAGAGTGAAGGTTACGGCATCGCCGATTTCGTTTGTGCCTGCAAGGTCAAGAAAAACAACTCTGTCGTGACCGAGCTGACGGATTTCGGTTATGATTGCGCCCGTCAGATGCTTTCTGAAAAGCATACAGAGCATAGGCGGTGTTGCAGGGTTTTCAGGTGCGTTTGCAGTCAGATGAATTCGGGGACTGTTTGCACTTGCGGAGAGCAAAAGTCTGTAAGCACCTTCTCTTGAACGCAGATGAAACACCAGCTCATCTTTTGAAGGCTGGTGTATTTTTTCTATTCTGCTTCCGACAATATATTGTGAAAGCTCCTGCTTGAGCAGGTTTATGGTAATTCCGTCAAGGGGCATAAATTTTACCTCGGATTAAAAATAGTAGCTGATGGGGGAGGTCTGCGGAATGATTTTAACCTCGACGTCAAAATTATCATCAAGTTTTTTTGCCAGAACGGCAACAACGGGATTTTCGGTTTCGAAATGACCTGCGTCGATAATCGTCAGACCGAGATCCTTTGCGTCGAGAAATTCGTGATGCTTGACATCGCCCGTAATATATGCGTCACATCCTGCCTCTGAAACTGCAGACATAAAATCGGCACCTGCACCGCCGCAGAGAGCAACTTTTCTGATTTCTTTACCTGCGTCAACAAGACGCACACCTGTCGAAAGTTTTTCGGCACAGTATTCCGCAAGGCTTTGCGGTGAAATTGCATTGATTTCGGCAACGCGGATCATTGAAAGCTCACCATCATCGGCAAAAGGAGTTGCATTAAATTCGAGTGCGGATGCGAGGGCATCGTTTACACCGCCTTTTGCGATATCAAGAGACGTGTGTGCACATATTGCGGAAATGCCGTTTTTGGCAAGAAGATAGGGGAGGTCATTATCGGTAAAGCTTTTAACTGCTCTGAAAATAACGGGATGATGGCTGACGATCAGGTCGGCATTCGTTTCAACAGCCCTTTTTACAGCTTCTGCCGTGATGTCGAGAACAACCGCAATCCTTCTGACCGCTTTGTCGGATTCACCGACAATCAGTCCGCTGTTATCCCATTCGCACTGTGCCGAAAAAGGGGCGATTGAATCAATAAAATCATAAACGTCTTTAACTGTCGGATTACATATCATTGATTTTCTCCTCCGTTTCGGAAATAATTCTGCGCAGATAAGCAGCTTTATCTTCTGTGCCGTGTTTTTCTTCAGCATCAAGTTTCTTTTTAAGTCTGTTAACAATTTTGATAAGATATTGTTTTGCTTCGGGTGAATCGCATTCGGGAAGTCTGCCGTAATATATGTAACCTTCGCTGTACTCTTTAGCAGAGCCTGTCCATTCGGCACAAAATGCGCAGTAAAGTTTGCCGTTGTCAGAGCAGGCGTTTTCTTTTATGATTTCAAAACCGTTATTGATGAGGTAACTTCTGATATCCTCTGCGTGGGATTGTGGCTGAATAATCAGAAGTTTTTGGGGGGCTTTGAGCCAATCTGTTCTTGAAACAAGCTCTGTCATAAGAGTGCCGCCCATACCGCACATAATGAAATCGTCAGCATCGGTGGACTCAATTTTATCAAATCCGTCGGAAAGTCGGAGTGTGATTTTATCTGCAACTCCGTATTGCTCAACGGTCTTTTTTGCATTATCAAGCGGACCCTTGCGTAAATCACACGCAAGAGCCTTCGGACATTTGCCGTTTAAAACCAGCCAGGCAGGGAGATATGCGTGGTCGGTGCCGATATCTGCGGCAACGCTTCCGTTTCGCACCATCTCCGCCGCCATCATGATTCTTTCGGAGAGCTTAAGCATTTGCAAGGAAAGCGTTCATCTTTGCGATGAGCTCGTCAGCGTTAACGCCGTGTACCATACAAGCCTGAGCAACGCTTTCGCTTCTTGCGGAGGGGCAACCGAGGCAATGCATACCCATTTCAAGGAAGAAGGGAGCGAGCTCACGGTGGGCGTCAAGGATTTCTCCGATTTTCATGTCTTTTGTGATTACTGTCATCTTGATAACATCCTTTCAGAACGGTTTGGTGTTATTATATCACAACAATTAATATATATCAAGGCTATTAATAATTGACATTCTATGTAAATAGAGTTAAAATAAAATGTCAGAGAAAAAATTTGAGGTTACGGTTATGAGAAAATATAATGCGGCGGTTGTCGGCGGCTGTGCAGCAGGTATGACGGCGGCAATAAACGCTAAAAGACTTAACCCTGAATTGAATATTGTAATTATTGAAAAGCTTCCGAGAATCGGCAAAAAGATTCTTGCAACGGGTAACGGCAGATGTAATATGACAAACCTCAGTGCGGTTGCATCGGATTATAAAAACGCTGATTTTGTTGAAAAGGTGTTCGAAAAATATCCGCCTGAAAAGGTTGTTGATTTCTTTGAATCAACGGGGTTGCTTACGTATGCAGACTCCGAAAGCAGAGTTTATCCCAGAAGCAATATGGCGGCTTCGGTGCTTGATTCTCTTCGTTTTGAAATCGAAGGTCTCGGAATCGACGTTATATGCGATATGCCCGTTTCTGAAATAACAAAGAAAAACGGTGGCTTTGAGATTAACAGAGAAATTCTTTGCGAAAAGCTGATAATCGCAACGGGAGGCAAGTCCTCCCCGTCGCAGGGGTCTGACGGAAGCGGTTATTCCCTTGCAAAACAGCTTGGTCACTCGGTAACAAAGCTTTATCCCTCGCTTGTGCCTCTTACGGTTAAAGAAAACGTCAAACCGTTAAAGGGTGTCAGAGCAAGAAACGTTGAGCTTACGCTGAAAACAGACAGAGAAATCAAAAAGACAAAGGGAGAGTTGTTGTTTACCGACGGAGGCATATCGGGAATTGCTGCAATGGAACTTGCGGCTGCAGCGGAAGAATTGCTCGAGCGCGTAAAGCAAAAAACCTTTACAAGCATAGACTTTTTACCTGACATGAACTTAACTCAACTTATTGATTATATGCTGAAACTTAAAGATATTAAGGGATATTGCTCAATTGATATGCTTTTTTCGGGGATTCTTCCGAAATCCTTGGGAATTGAAATCTGTAAAGCTTGTTCACTTTACAAACAGGAGAAGAAAATAGCCCGGCTTAACCGTCGGGAAATTATTAATCTGGCAGAAAAAGCAAAGAGCTTTGAACTTGAAATTACGGGAACAAAGGGCTTTGCAAACGCTCAGGTTACAAGCGGCGGTGTTTCAATCGAAGAAATCAATCCCGAAACAATGGAATCCGTTATTTGCAAAGGCTTATATTTTGCAGGTGAAATTATTGACGTTGATGCACCTTGTGGAGGCTACAATCTGCAGTGGGCATTTGCATCGGGTTTACTTGCAGGTGAAAATATTTGAATAAGGTAGAAAACTTATGATAAAAATCAGCGAAATTAAATTGCCTCTTGACAGCGATGAGGGTGAACTTTTATGTGCAGCGGCAAAAGCCTTGCGTTGCAAAGAGGATAAAATAAAATCCGTTCAGATTTCCAAAAAAGCGGTAGACTCAAGAAAGAAAGACAACGTTTTCTTTGTCTATAACGTTATTGCCGAGGTGGACGGTGACGAGGCATCAGTGATTGCTCACGCAAAAAATCCCCGTGTTGAAGCGGCTGAAATCTATAAATATGAGATGCCTGAAATCAGAAGAACAAGCACTCTTCGTCCGATTATTGCAGGCTTTGGCCCTGCAGGTTTTTATGCCGCTCTGATTCTTGCAAGAGCAGGCTTCAGACCGCTTGTGCTTGAAAGAGGTGCAGACGTTGACACACGAACAAAAGACGTTAACGGTTTCTGGACAAGCAGAAAACTTAATACCGAAAGTAACGTTCAGTTTGGTGAAGGCGGAGCAGGAACTTTTTCTGACGGTAAGTTAACCACGGGTATTAAAGACCCTCTTTGCAGAAAGGTTGTTGAGGAGCTTGTTG
>JAGBUT010000225.1 GCA_017630695.1 Clostridia bacterium | reverse complement strand
TTCGCAGAGCTTTTTCCATATTCCCTCTCGGTGAAAGAAGGCTGACAAGCGTACCTGCTATACCGCTTATAATCAGGCTGAATGCCCATTGTCTGAACGTCTCCATATCAGCCTCCCGTTTTCATTGCGGCAACAAGTCCCGATGAAATCACAAAAACTGCGACTGAAAATATGAGCATTGTGTTCAGCATAGAAAACATATATGAAATGTTTTTGAGTATATCGGAGCATTGTGAGTTTCCTGTCAGATCACTTACGGTGCAAGCCACTCGCATTGCCAGTGACCACAGTGCCAGATTAAGAATAATCGGCAGACACAATGAGACAACTGCCATAATACCGTAAATTCCGACCGCACCCCTCAGAAGTGACAAGCTGCCTGACAAAGCGGAATATGCTTCGCTGAGTGCTCCGCCGACAACGGGAATAAACGTGCTTGTTGCAAGTCTTATACCCTTTGCCGTTAAACTGTCAGCCGAGCCTGAAATAATACTTTTAAGGCTGAAGAATCCCGAAAAAATTGCAGCCGCCATACCGATTACTGTTGACGAAGTTTTTCTTACCATATCACTCACTGCCGAAAGTTTAAGCGTCGGAAGCAAAGCTCCTACGGCACCGAGCATTCCCGAAACGGTTACAAGAGGTATGACAAATCCGTTTGCAAGAGCTTCGATTGCTTGCGCAGCTGTGAATGCCGCGCCCTGATAAGACAAGGCTGATGCAGGATTTCCCGAAGCTGTCAGAATTGCCGCAAGAACGGGAATCAAAGCTTTCTCGAATCCTGCGCAAAGTTTCATTGCGGTTGCACCCGATTTTATAACGTCAACCGCAGGCAAAAACACACTCACAAGCACAAAGCTTCCGCAGATAAGGTTCAGCACACCTTTTGCCTTTTCGTCATTCGGAAAAAATGCCGAGCAGACACTGACCATAAGCACTGCGCCCGTTGCGGTCATACAGCCTTTAAGCGGCTTTGACAAATTATTGCGGAGCATATCGAAAATCATCTCAAAAACCGAGCTGAGCGAGAATGACGTTATCCCCTCGATATCCCCTGCATCAAAGCCGATTGATTCAAGATATTCTCTTGCGTTATCATCAAGATAATCCGAAAGCTCCGAAGCGCCCGAAGCCTCATATTGAGAAGCATAATACTCTTCGATTTCTGCCGCAGTGCCTTCGACACGGAATAAAGCCGACAGAAATACACACAGCAAAACAACGGTCAATTTTTTCATTCCATCATTCCCAAAGCTATTTTTGCAACAGTCTGTAACATCGGTAAGGCAAGGATAATTGTTCCCACTCTGCCGGCAAGCTCAATTGCCGCCGCTGTTGACGAGCTTGAATTATCGTAACAGATATCAGCCGCAAACTGTGTGACAACGCATATTCCGAGCGACCTCATCAGGATTGAAACGTTCTTCTCTTCTATACCTGCAAGTTCAAGCATTGTGTTGACCGTCTGCGACGCTTCAATGAATCTTTCCGCAACAGCAATCAATATCACCGAACATCCGCCAAGAATAACGAGAGACGCAAATTCAGGCTTCAACTGACGGACGAAAGAATACATTATAGCGGTCAGTATCCCTGCCGCCGCAATCTTTGCAACGTCCATACCGTCAGAAATTCATCAGATTCTTAACCGTTGAAAGCAAATCCGCAAACTGCGGCAAGAGCATCATCAAAACGGCAACAATGCCTGCAAGAATGGCTATGAGTGCATAATCATCCCTGCCCGAACGGCAAAGAATTGCATTAAGCACTGCAACGATGATGCCCACCGCCGCAATCCTGATAACAACCGATAAATCCATTTTTCACCTCGTATCAAATAAGAAAAAATGTCGCAGATATGCCAAGGAGAATACCCAGCGGAGGAAACATAACCGCACTGCGTTTCCTTTTTTCGTCCTTTTCAGAAAGAATTGCAGTGAAAATCTCTTTGTAATATCCGCAGCAGGAAAGTTGCCCCTCGATATCCGTTACACCGATATCCGAACCCATCGAAACAAGTTTTGCCGTTACCTCAGGAAGAAGTCTGCAAAACTGTCGGCTTCCGAGAATACTCTCTCGCCACGCTTTGTTAAACGGTTCACCTTTCATAACTGCGGCTCTGCAATCACTTATAAACGTCAAACTGTTGCAACCTGCGTTTTCAATCGCAAGAAGCAATTCGCTTACGGGCATACCTGAAAAGCGCAGACGGGTTTCCATAACGTTAATCATACGCAGAACATCGTTTATTGTTTCGACCTTTCTGCTATCCCTCGAAGCAATAACTCTTCCCCCCAGAGCAAATGCCGTCCCAACAAGAATCGCCGCCGACACCCTTACCAAGCAAATCACCTGCCGAAAAAATATTTTCAGTATTGCCGATATTCCTGCCCGAGAGAAGAACAACGTTATCAAAGCTCCCCGTTTCAAGCAGACGCTGTACAATCGGCTTTGAACTCAAATCCTTTTTGCTCATAGCGTGAACGCTCAATACAAAATGCACCCCCGAACAAAGACCCGATTCGATTGCCGACACTTCTTCTTCCGTTGCAATTTCATCGCAGATAATAATATCGGGAGAAAACGAGCGAAGTCCGATAAGAATCCCTTCGCTTTTCGGATATGAGGTGAGCACGTCGCAATTTAACCCGAGGTCATTCTGCACTTTTCCGTTATGAACGGCTCCGATTTCGCCTCTTTCGTCGCAGACAAACACTTTTGCGAAAACTCCCCTCTCACCGCCTGAAAGCTGACGGGCAAGGTCGCGAAGCACCGTTGTTTTTCCGCTTGACGGTGGACCTGCAACAATAAGACCGGATAAACCGTTCAAAAAACATCTTGAATAAATCTCATCAGCCGCACCGCAAATCTCCCTTGCGATACGCAGATTTATGCAATTTATATCTCTGACTGATGTTATCCTGCCGTTTTCGGTAACCGCTGTTCCTCCGATACCTG
>JAGBUT010000224.1 GCA_017630695.1 Clostridia bacterium | reverse complement strand
GAACGTAGTATTTAGGCTTTGAGAAATCCCACACATCTGTTTTGAAGGTTTCGTTATCCTCCCAGTATTTCTGCCACTTTTTTTCTATGTTAGCGTAATCGTAATGAGCCATTTTGCTCTTCTTCCTTTCTGATTCAACCTTTTGTTTTAGCTTTTCAATTAGTCTTCTGTAACAACGTCGCTCAGGTCAACTGTGCTTGCATCTGCCCAAAGACGCTCAAGGTTATAGTATTCTCTGTTATCCTGGGTGAAAACGTGAACAAGAACTGTGCCGTAGTCAAGAAGAATCCAGCCCGTTGCTCTTCCCTCGATATGCTCGGGGTCAACACCGAAACGGGTTTTGATTTCATACTCAACGTCATCCGCAAGTGACTTTGCATGAGTATTTGAAGTACCCGATGCGATGATGAAATAATCAGAAACAATCGTTACCTCTTCGGTTTTGATTGCAACGATATCAACAGCCTTCTTTTCATCGAGAACTTTAGCTATTTCTTTAACAAGTACGTTTGATTCCATTTATTTATCCTGCCCTTTCCTGAAATGCAGAAGCATATCGTTATAGCATTCCACGGTTGCGGGGTGAATAAGCATATCGCTTGCCGCAAGTTTTTTGATTGTGTACCGTGTTGTGTAAAGTATCGCTTGTTCGAGACTTGAATCAGCAAGTTTCCGAACAACGTCAACGTCTTCGTATTTTCTGTCCGCCGATATAAAATCCGCAACGTAGACGACTTTTTCAAGCAGAGTCATTCCTGCCCTGCCCGTTGTGTGCCATCTGACGGCACCGAGAATTTCTTCATCGGTTATGATTCCGTTTTTTCTCAAAAACGCTTCACCCGAAATCTGATGCCACACCTTGGGGTTGTTAAGCTCAACCTCTGAAATATTATTCAGAAGAAGCAAGTGCTCGTTGGCAGGCGCATTCTTCATAACGTCGTGAAGAAGTCCTGCGACCCGTGCTTTGTAAACATCCGCACCGTATTTCTCCGCAAGGTCTGCGGCGCATTCGCTCACGCACTCGCTGTGATTGAGTCTGTATTCATCAAGCTTTTCTTTAAGGAGCTTTCGGTATTCCGATAATCCGTCGCTGTAAAGACCGTTTGCCTCGATATACTCTGCAACCGCAGGGTCAAGCAAGTCGGTTTTTTCGCCCTTGCGAAGCTCTGTTGAGCTGACCTCAAGAGGATCTGCAACAACGAAAACAAATCTGTTTCTCTGCTCCGCAGTATATCCGTTCCAGTCAGGCTCAAATCCGTTTTCTCTCGATGCTGCGCAAATCACTGCAAGTGAAAGAATCTCTTCCCAGCAATACCATCTCTGAAAGCTCTCCAGCATATCCGAGCCGACAATGAAAAACAGCTCGTCATCGGGGAATTGTTTTTTAAGCTCTCTGAGAGTTTCAACGGTATAGCTTTTGCCGCTTCTTTTCAGCTCGATATCCGAAATCTCACAATTCATTCCGTCAAATGCAAGGCGGCACATTTCGAGCCTTTGTTCGCCCGATGCAAGTTCGCAAGCGAGCTTATGCGGCGGAATGCACGAGGGAATGACAATCAGCTTTTCAAGGCCGACTGTTTCGGCAATCGTTTCAAGCAAACGGGTATGGCCTTTATGTGGAGGGTTGAAAGTTCCTCCGAAAATACCGATTTTTATAAGAATCGCTCCTTGCCGATAAGGAATGTTTTATTTAATGTTTACCATCTTATGCATAACGTGAGAAGTTGCAAAGAAGAGGCCTACGCATTCAAGCAGACTCACAATGATTGAGTTAAGGTTAAACGGCATTGTTCCGTCTGCAAAAACGTATTCATCGGGTTTGATAATTCCGATACCGATAGATCCGTCTGATTTAAACTGAAGGATAAGCTCGAATAAATTCGAGGGAAGTGTGGTTGCCCAGGCAAGAATACCTGAAACAACAAAGAAAATGATAACTGCAAAAACCATTGAATGCTTCTGGAAAACTCTGATATGAGAAAGAGAAATCGAGAAATAAACAACAGAAACGAATGTAAGCATCATTGCGAAGAACTCAATGATATAGTATACCGCATATGCGATAATCTGGGATTTTGAGGGGAAGTTCATAAACTGAACAAGCATCATTTCAAGAGTATCAACTCTTTCCTGACCGACAACGTACTGTTCACCGTAAGATAACAAGCAGAACGTTACAAGGAAGAATACCACGTAGCTGACGATCATCCAACCGCCGTAAACGATGAGCTTTGAGCCGAGAAGCTGATTGCTCGATACGGGGAGGGTAAAACTCAGATAGCCCTGTGGGCTGAAGAGCGATTTGTTGAAATCGAAAACAACAAAGAAGAACGTTACAAAAATAAGCAGGAATGCAACAAGAATTGCAATGATGATTGCAACGTTACTTGTATTTATGAGCTTTGAAACGAACTCGGTCTGTTCAACGCCCTTTTTGTTGAGATAAGCACCAACGGAAAATACCAGAAGAACGATAATCTCAAAAATGTAGAAAAGACTGATTACTCTCGCGCTTGCAAGGAAATCATTTTTGAGAAGCATACCGAACTTGCTCTTGAATTTAGAATTGCCAGTCAACGCTGAACACCTCCTTAAACAAATCGTTAATGGTCTTGCCATCCTTTGTGAGATTCTCAACGGAATCCTGAATACGGACTTCACCCTGACGAATCATAAGAATTGAATCAAAAATCTCTTCAACGTCCTGAATAAGGTGAGTAGACATAAGAATTGTTGAACCTTCGGGACGGTTTTTAAGGATTGTTTCAAGAATGAAATCTCTTGCTGCAGGGTCAACGCCACCCATAGGCTCGTCAAGAATATAGATTCTTGCATTGCGGCACATAACGAGAAGAAGCTGAAGCTTTTCCTGCTGACCCTTTGACATTGTCTTGACCTTCTGCTTATGGTTGAGCTGGAAAACGTCCATCATACGCATTGCCTTTTCTTTATCGAAATCATCGTAGAAATCGGCAATATAGTTGATAGCATCGTCAGCAACCATCCACGTGGGAAGATAAGTCTTTTCGGGAAGGAATGCAACCTTTGCCTTGCTTTCCTTGCCGGGTTTCTTTCCGTCGATAAGAACCTCGCCGCTGTAATCGTTGATAAGACCTGTGAGGATTTTGATGAGTGAAGTTTTTCCGCAGCCGTTGGGACCGAGCAGACCGATAATCTGACCCTCTTCAAGGCTGAAGGAAATGCCGTTGAGCACTTGAATGGTGCCGTAAGACTTCTTCAGGTTTTTTACGGTAATAATTTTAGACACTTCTATGCCTCCTATAAATAGTTTTATAAACATAATTACCCATAATCGGATATATTATATCACTTGTTATTATAAAATAAAAGACCAATTTTGCGAAAATTTTGATATATATTAAATATTTTGTGAACAAAACAAAAAAAGCGGACTGCAAAGCAGTCCGCTGATGTGAATTTTAAATTATTTGTAAAGAGGACCGTATGTGCCGCAAGCTCTGAAGTCTGCGCCTTCGAGATCCTTTGTGCCAAATGCACCCCAGCAAGCGGGACGGAAAATCTTATCGTCCTCAACGTTGTGAAGAGCAACGGGAATGCGGAGCATTGATGCCATTGTGATGATATCAGCACCGATGTGACCGTAGGAAATAGCACCGTGGTTTGCACCCCAGTTATTCATAAGATCATATGCTGACTTGAATGCGCCTTCGCCTGTGCATCTGGGTGCGAACCATGTGCAGGGCCATGTGTAGTCTGTTCTCTTCCAAATGATGTCTGAAACTTCGTCGGGAAGTGCAACTGTCCAACCTTCAACAATCTGAAGAACGGGGCCGAGACCCTTAACGAGGTTAAGACGGATCATTGTTGCAGGCATTTCAGCTCTGGTAAGGAAACGTGATGAATATCCGCCGCCTCTGAAGTAGCCGTTATCTGCTGCGTTCCATGTTGTTGCTTCAAGAATCTTGTCAGCATCTTCTTCTGTAACGTTGTACCACTCTTTGATGATACCGTTGCCGTTTTCATCCTTAACTTCACCGCAAGCGTCAAGGCAGCAAGCTCCGGAGTTGATAAGGTGAATGAAGCCGCCTGCTTCTGCAGCCTTGCCTTCGATATCATAGCCTGTAACTCTCTTAACTGCATCTGCACTCCAGTGAGTACGAACGTCAGCAAACATCTGAGGTCTGTTGGTGAGCAATTTCATGAAGAGCATACCAATGCCGTTGAGAACGTCGTTCTCTGTTGCAAGGATGTAGGGTTCTCTTACACCTTCCCAGTCGAAGGAAGTGTTGAGGAGAGCTTCTGCAAAGTCAGCGTTGGGATAGAAGTCTGTCCACTGTCTCTGACCCTGGAAGCCTGCTGCGATTGCGTTGTGGCCAACCATTTCTTCTTCGCAGCCTGCGGGAAGGTTGGGATTGCCGTTCATAAGGTCTTTGATGATGCACATCATCTTAACTACGAATTCCCAATCCTTTTCCTTCTGCTCATCGCTCTTCTTTACGAAGTCGGGGTTCTTATCGAAGCCTTCCTTGCACTTTGCCTTTGTCCATGCGAGAGCCTTCTGGTATTCAGCCTCGTCATAGATGCCTTCTGACATTCGGCGGATAACTTCAACCTCGTCAACGGATTCAACTCTCATACCGAGATATTCTTCGATGAAATCGGGGTCGATTGATGAACCTGCAATACCCATGCAGATTGAACCGATCTGGAGATAGCTCTTGCCTCTCATTGTTGCAACTGCAACAGCTGCACG
>JAGBUT010000223.1 GCA_017630695.1 Clostridia bacterium | reverse complement strand
GGGAAATTATGAGCTGATTGGAGAGTAAAATCCTACTTGAAAAAACAGATAGTATGATATATAATCGGTGTGGATTAATTCCGCACCGATTTTTATTTGTGAAAAAGAAGATTTGTTTATGGAAATTGTTACTCTGGCGCTGTTTTGCCTTGCTCTGCTTGTGTGCGTTATATTTGACGTTTCGGTACTTTATGCACTCGGCGTGGGTCTGGTTGTTTTCAGCGCATATGCAAAGATCAAAAAACACTCGTTAAAATCAATAATCGGAATGATTTTCAACGGCATCAAAACCTCGAAAAACATTCTGATAAATTTCCTGCTCATCGGTCTGCTGACCGCTTCGTGGCGCTTCGGCGGTACGATTGCCTTCATCATCACCTCGGCTTCGGAGCTTATCAGTCCGCAAATTTTTGTGCTGATGACTTTCCTGCTCAATGCCCTTGTTTCGTTCCTGATGGGAACTTCATTCGGCACGTCGGCAACGATGGGTGTCATCTGTATGACGATGGCGAAATCGATGGGTCTCAACCCCGTAATCGTAGGCGGTGCAATGGTTTCGGGCGCACTCTGGGGTGACAGATGCTCTCCCGTTTCAACAAGTGCTTTGCTCGTTTCGGAACTTACGGAAACCGATATTTTCAGCAACATCAAAAATATGTTCCGCACAGCGGCAATCCCGACGGTCATAACCTGCGTGATATATCTGATTCTCGGCATATCGGCAGAGACCGAAAGTGCCGTGCCCGACCTCAAAGCGATGTTTTCGGCGGAATTCAATCTGCATCCGTTTGCGGTCATCCCTGCGGTTGTGATTCTCGCTCTTTCGCTTTTGAGAATTAAAACAAAATTCGTTCTTCTCGCAAGTCTTGCATCGGCATTCGTTGTGGGCGTAACGATTCAGGGCGAAGGCTTTGTTGAAGCTTTGAAAATGCTTATCGTTGGCTACGAAGCGGAAACTGAGGCTCTGCAGAAAATGATGAACGGCGGCGGTCTTGTTTCGATGCTCAACGCAACGGCAATCGTCTGCATTTCATCGGCTTATTCGGGCATCTTTGCCGAAACGGGACTTCTCAATTCACTGAAAGAGAAAATTGCTTTGCTCGGCAAGAAAGCAACGCCTTTCGGTGCAACGATGATAACCTCGTCGCTTACGTCACTGATATCTTGCAATCAGACTCTCGCAATCATCCTCACGCATCAGCTTTGTAACGGAATGGAAAAAGACAAAAGCAGGGCGGCAATCAACCTTGAAAACACGGCGGTTGTTATCTCTCCGCTTGTGCCCTGGTCGATAGCGGCGGCTGTACCCCTGACATCTTCGGGTGCACCGACAGCGTCATTGCTCCTTGCAGTATTCCTTTATATATTACCGCTTTGGTCGTTTATGACCGCATTAATCAGACGAAGAAAGGATAATAAAAATGAACAGAATAACAAGCTTCACAGTTGACCACGACCTTCTCACCGAAGGTATCTACGTTTCAAGAATTGACGGTGATATCACCACGTACGATATGAGAACAAGAATCCCCAACGGCGGAGATTTTATGGATACCACAACGGCTCATACGGTTGAGCATATGTTTGCAACCTTTGTCAGAAATTCCGAAATTAAGGATGACGTAATTTATTTCGGACCGATGGGTTGCCGCACGGGTTTCTACCTGCTTGTAAGAAACGCAGACAATGAAAAAATCCTTGAAATCACGAAGAAAATCCTTGCAGATATCATTGCATATGACGGTGAGGTTTTCGGCAACACAAAGAAGGAATGCGGAAACTATCTCGACCTCGACCTCGAAAAGGCAAAGGCAGAGTGCAGAAGATATCTCGAAGCTCTTCAGAGTGAGCAGACTTTTGAATACAAATCATAAAATCCATAAGATAAAAAAGAAAAGCGGTCACACCGATTGGTGCGACCGCTTAATTATTTGTTTGATTATTTGAAGAAACCGAGGAGAAGCTTGGGAAGAGTATCGAGAAGGAAGTTGAGGAAGCTCTCGAAGAATGCCTTGATTGCATTGTATTCGGGGCTTACGTGAACAGCGTAATCAGCTGTTGTTGTTTCAACTGCTACCCAATCTGTGCCATTGAACTTCTGAAGCTCGTATGTAACTTCAACGATGATTTCCTGAGATGTTTCGGGAGTATCAATCTTGCCGTTAATGGTTGTTGCGTTTGCTGCAACCGTGCCGTTCTGATCTTCATATACCCATGCAACGGGGATATATCTTGTGTCACCGTACTGGTCAGCGTCCTCATAGATGTCACCGTTGATGGTGAAGTTGAAGGATGACTTTGCGTAAATCTTGCCGTTTGTTGTAACGGTGAATGAGCAATTGTCGATTGATGCTTCGTAGTTAGCTCTCTTGTTTGTGATTACGGAGATAGCTTCACTTGCAACGCTTGCGTCCTGCTTCTCTGCATCGAAAACGTATCTTGCAACGAAGCTGTATTTTGTGTTAGCTGTAAGACCGGTGAAAACGCCTGTCTTGTTCCATGTCTTACCACCGTCGATTGAGAACTCTGTTGCGATATCATCGCCTGCACCGACCTTGATTGAGGTGCTGTTCTTATCAAGAAGAACGGGCTGGGGAGCGGTGCCTGCTGATGCCTTGAGAGTTGTTACTTCAATGTAAACGGGAGCACTTTCAAGGTATGTATCGTTTGAGGGATACTTTGCATAGATAACGTATGTTTTTTCGGAAGCGAGATCCTTGAAGATGTTGCTTGAACCCCAAACGAGTTCGGCTGTGCTGTTCTTTTCAGCGCAAGCATAAACAACGCTCTTATCAAGAGCCTTAACTTCGATTGATGTGCCTGTTACCTTTGTGGGAACGGGTGTTGCGGGGGAGTTCTGAGCGAGTTTGAGAGGCTTTGTTACGGGCTCTGATGTGAATTCAACGCCTGCAACGGTAATCTTTGCTGTGATGGCGTAGGCTGAACCTGCAACAAGGTTGCCGAACTTAACGCTGCCGTCAGCGAGAGGGGATTTATCAACGCCTGCATTGGGGCTGATTTCATACTTAACAACGTAAGTTTGTCCGGCGTATTCAACAACTTTTTCTGCGCAAACGATGTTCTTGAGCTCGTGGTTAACTGTGATATCCTCATCAGCGATTTCAACTTCGGGATCTTCGTCAGCCTTACCTGTTGTTACGTTGATTGTTGCGCTTTCGCCTGAAAGCTCTGTGTCTGTTGCTGCAAGTCTTGCGTAAACAGCGTATTTTGTTTCTGCTTTAAGACCGTCGAAAACGGTTTCATCAGCAAATTCAGCTGCAGCAGCATCAACTGTGTCGTCTTCAGCATAAGCAACGATTGCGTATTCGCAACCTTCGATTTCTTCGATAACGATTGTATCGGAGAAAACAGCGAGAACGTTGATTGCTTCGGGAGCAGCGGGTCTTGTGATTACTGCAAAGCCTGTTGTTGCACAAGAGAGAGCAACGATCATTGCAATAAGAACTGCAAGAGTCTTTCTGGAAACGGTTTTGATTGTTTTCATTTTCGTATCCTCCGTTTTATTTTTCCCCGTTTTCCGAGGATGGATAGACACAGTATACCATACTTTGCGTAAAAATGGAATAGTAAAATTTAAACAAAATATTAATTTTTCAAAAACGCTCACTTGCGTTGACATTTTTCGCACAATTTATTATATTGAATTCAACGCTTATTAAAATGAAACGAGATGATAAAATGACAAGACCTGAAAAAGCAAAAGAGCTTTTTGAAAACGGATATAACTGTGCACAGGCGGTGTTCTGTGCGTTCGAGGACGTAACGGGAATGGAGCACGAAACCGCATTGAGATTCTCTGCAGGTTTCGGCGGCGG
>JAGBUT010000222.1 GCA_017630695.1 Clostridia bacterium | reverse complement strand
TTTCAGAACGGTTTGTTATAATCCCTTTTGCAGTTGCGGATGTAGCTCATCTGGTAGAGCGCCACCTTGCCAAGGTGGAGGTAGCGAGTTCGAGCCTCGTCATCCGCTCCATAAAACCACTTGCCAAGCAGGTGGTTTTTTATTTTATATCGGGGGTTTTGATATGCAGAGATATTATGCAGGCGAGAATATTATCAATTGCCGTGACCTCGGCGGCTATGTCTGTGACGGCGGCGTAACAAAATACGGTATTGCTCTGCGTGCAGGCGTTATGAGAGACCCTGATGAAAAAGACCTTGCAAATCTTGAAAAATTCGGTGTTAAAACGATTATCGATCTTCGCGGAATTGAAGAGGCGGAATGTATGCCGTCATATTTCAAGGATAACTCGGATTACAGTTATTATCATTATCCGCTTCTTGAAGCTAATCCCGCTATGGCGAAAAGTAAAGCCCCGATGTCTGATCTCTATATGGATTGTCTTAAAAACTACAGCGAAAACGTTGCTGCCGTTATGAAGCTTATTGCCTCTCTTGACGAGCCGTTTATGTTTCACTGTTTCTGCGGCAAGGACAGAACGGGTATGGTTTCGGCTCTTTTGTTGAGTGCGGCAGGCGTTTGCAAAGAGGATATCATTGCCGACTATGAGGTTTCATATACTTATATAAAACCGTTTATTCACAGAGAAATAGAAAACAAAAGCGGACTCATCTGGGAAGGCTCATATGAGAGATTTTATTCCTACGGTGAAAATATGGAGATTATTCTTGATTTCATTGATAAGGAATTTGGCGGAGTTGTCGGATACCTCAGAAGAATAGGACTTTCCGAGCAGGAAATAGAAGCTCTTCGCTGCAAACTGGTTTAAATAAATTGTTGACTTTAAGTCAAAAATAGCATAAAATACAACTGCATAAATATCAATTTATCGGGGTGTGGTGGCTCGGGCATTGCCGCCGCCGGTGGCGGAATAAGGCAATGGCAGAGCAGGAAGAAACACAGAGCAATGCGAAGCGCTCCAAGCAAGCAGTGCGACAATGTTTCTGACCGGTAGCCGGTAGCGCGAGATTTAAAATAGTTAACAGCATTTATAACAAATAAGTAAATATCAATTTATCGGGGTGTGGCGCAGCTGGTAGCGCGCGTGGTTTGGGACCACGAGGCCCAGAGTTCGAAACTCTGCACTCCGACCAACAAAAAAGCACCTCGATTGAGGTGCTTTTTCTTTTTATTTTATCTTTGCATTGAACTTTTTGCTTGCGGCTTTGACGGAGAGGCAGACTGTAATCCACACAGCGAAATAAATTATAACGAAAACTCCGAAAAAGACGAGAATCGCTTTCGGCTCAAAGGGAATCCAGGTATTGCCGAGATAACAAAGCGTGTATGCGACAAAAAGCGAAGAGAAATGGCAGAGCAGGGATTTCGTTATCGGCCAATGCTCAATTTGATTGAAAACGGTTGCTCCTGCTTGAATGAAAGCAAGGAAATACGTTGAAATAATTCCGAGAAAAAATTCGAAACCGCTGATGCTGAAATTTTCAACTTTTTCGGAAAGAATCCAGTAAACGATTCCGAGAACAACGGGTCCGAATCCGCCGAAAATAAGACCTCTGTGGAAAAAATCTTTAACATATTTATTCATATTATAAACCAAACCTTTCTTTGACTTTTTTCATCTGCCGCCGCGAAACGTAGTCCGAGGTGCCGTTTTTGAATCTGATGAGCAACGAGCCTGAAATTGAGGAATCGAAGCGATCAACCATTCTGATGTTTGCGATACAGGATTGATTGATTTTAACGAAAGTATCCGGCAACTGTTCTTCGAGCTGAAACAGACGGAATTTGACTCTGTAATCACCTGAAATGCTGCGTGCAAAAACTTTTTCTCCGATAACTGAAAAACAGCAGATTTCGTTCGGGTTAAGCTTGACGGCTTGAGTTTCGGTATATCCGATAAGTTCAAATCCGTTTTCAGAAACAAGCTGCTCTATCGCATCGGTAAGCGATGATTTTTTATGTGCATATACTATGATTTCTTCGTCTCTTTCAGGGTCTATAAATAATTTCAGTTTCATTGCATCACCTCTGATGAATAATTGTTACTGCGCAGTAACCTTTGCACTTTTTATTTTACTGAACGCAAGAAGTTTTTCAAGGGATTTTAATTAAGTGGACCTTTTATACCGTCAAGCGGTATTCTGAAAATTCGTTTGTTGAAATTGTGGTCATAATATGCTACAATGACATAAACAGAGAGGTGGAAGTTATGTTTACATACAGTGAAAACGTCCGCGTTCTTAAAGAAAAGGTGCTTCGCAAGGCGCATCTTGAAAAACTTCTTGAGGAGCTTGGCGTTCAGCGAGCCGAACTTGAAGATAAGGTTTATCGCTACAGACTGACGAAAGAACGCGAGCAAAAAGAGGCGGACCGTCTTGAGGGCAGAAGCCTTGCCGCTTTGGTTTATTCTGTTATCGGTAAAAAGGAAGAGAAACTCGAAAAAGAGCAGAGGGAAGCCAGAGAGGCGGCGGTGCGCTATGATGCTGCGGCAAGAGAACTTGAAGCGGTCAGAAGCGATATTGAGAGATATACCGCAGAGCTTGATTCACTGACGGATTGTGAAAAAGAGCTTGAAAACGCAATCGCGTTGGCTGTTGTGCAGATAAAAGCTTCGGGCAAACCCGAAACGGAAGAAATTATTAGTATTGAGCAGGAAAGCGCGGAGCTTTTCAACCGACTTCGTGAGTTTGATGAAGCGGTTGCAGCAGGAGATGCGGCTCATAAAACTGTTTCGCAAATTATTGAAAAGCTCAACAAAGCCGTAAATATGGGCGAGTGGGATTTGCTTGGCGGCGGAATACTTCCCGATATTATGAAACACGCCTATCTCGATGAAGCACAAGGGTTGATTGAAACCCTTCAGACAAATATCCGACGCTTTAAAACCGAGCTTTCGGACGTAGAACTTGATGCAGAATTAAAGCTCAATGATGAAGGCTTTATGCGTTTTGCGGATTATTTTTTTGACGGACTGTTTGTTGATCTGGCGACGCTTCGTAAAATTGAGAAATCAAGAGAATGCGTTGTGAATCTGAAAATAAACCTTGAAAAAGTTCTCAACGTTATTGTTGAGGAGCAGATTTCAATTGACGAAAAGCTTGCAGAGCTTAAAGAAAGACTTGAAGCTCTGATTGTTTCAATATCATAAAACTGACGGAGGAAAATTATGGTTTTTAAAATTATAAATCCGTATCAGACGGTAACTGAATTTATCGGTAATCCCGACAATCATTATAAAACCAATCTGCACACGCACTCTACCTACAGTGACGCTAACAACACAATGACCGAGATGATTGAGGGCTTTTACGACAACGATTTTGATATTCTTGCTTTTGCGGAGCACGGAATCGTAGGCAAGGAGTGGGATAAAGAGCCCACGAGAATTCCTCTCTATCTTTTCCAGCTTCTATGGCACGGAAAAAGAAGCCATCCTTCGACCGAGATGTATCACGCAGTGCTTGACGGTACTTACAAAACCGCTGCAGGTCTGCGCACGAAAAAGAGGGGACTTCAGTGTGTTGCCGATGCGATTGAAGCAAATATGTTCACACTTATGAAAAACCACGTCAACGGCTATTTTACCAACGTTTACGAGGGTAAGTGCGGCAAGGAAAACGATTTCGAAATCCCGCTTCGTCTGGTTGAAGAAAGCGGCGGTATTTCGCATATCAACCATCCCACCGACTGGCTCGGTGCATATAAAGATCCCGAATGCGCAAGAGTACCTGAAAACATTGCTTACTTTGCTGATTTGCTCCGCAGATACAGATCCTGTATGGGCATTGAGGTGCTGAATATGTTTGACAGACCCAACAGAAGCGACAGAATTCTTTGGGACGGTTTGCTCAGAACTCTTATTCCCGAGGGCAGAAACGTTTGGGGCTTCGGTAACAGCGATGCGCACAGAGTTACAGAGATTGACACGGCATTTATGGAGTTTATTCTCCCCGAATATTCTCTTGCAAATCTTCGCAACGCAATGGAAAGCGGACATTTCTTTGCGATTGCCAGATATGCCAAAAACGAGCTTGGTGAGGACTTTGCCGGCAAGGGTGCATATCCCGTTGTGACCGGAATTTCGGTTGATGAAGCCGCACAGAAGATAACTGTTTCAGGTGAAAACTGCAAGGCAATCGAGTGGATTGCAGACGGCGAAATCATCGAAAGCGTAACCGCCGATAACGACGGCGTAATGACCTCTGTCATCGACCTTTCAAAGCACGCTGATAAAATCAGCTGTTACGTACGCTGCCAGCTCAAGGGCAAGGGCGGTATCTGTATGACGCAGGCATTCGTCTGTGACGGCGGCAATATGGAAAGTCTTATTCTCGAGCAGAAACCTCCCGTTGAGCTTACTCCTGCCGAGAAGCGCAGACAGAATTTCAATAACACGCGTCTTGGTGTAATTGTAAACAAGATAAAGAATAAATAACGAAATAAACAAAGAAAAAACCGCAGGTTGCTTCCTGCGGTTTTATTTTTTAATAAGGATTATCCAAAAAATACTGCATAACTTCGTTTGAAACATTGACGGCGGTTTTCATTCCCGAGCCTGCGTTTTCCGCAATGCAGACAACGGCAAGAGGCAAATCTTCTCTTTGCGAGTAGCCGACAAACCACGAATGGCTTGTAGCTCCCGTTATCTGTGCCGTGCCTGTTTTTCCGCACATCTGCAGATTGGGGAATCTCTCATCGCCGTATTCCTTTTCGATGTTTGAGCGAAGAAGAATATCGAGCTGTTTTGCGGTTTCGGGATTCAGAGAAACCATAACCTCGGGTGTCCTCTGACCCGCCGTAATGCCCTTCATATCACGGATTCTGTCAGGGGCATAACCCTCTCCGCCGTTGGCAATCGCACCCATAATCGCAAGGAAGTGACAGGGATTGACGAGGGTTGTTGACTGACCGATTCCTGCCCAGCCGAGCTCAAGATTATCGCTGATGGCAGGCTTGAAACGGCTTGTTTTCAAACGGATTTCTCTTGCCTGAAGCGTCATATTGAATCCCATCGATTCCGCTGTTGCGAGAAGCTTTTCCGCGCCGAGTTCAACGGCAATCTGCGCAAAAACCGCGTTGCAGGATTTGTTCATCGCATCCTCAAAAGTAAGACCTGTTTTATGGTCATCGTTACAGATAACGCCTCGCTGACCTTCGGTAATGACGTATTCGCCGTTGCAGTCGAAGGTGCGTTCATAAATATCGGGAATATTTTCGATTGCACACGCAGCGGTCACGATTTTCATAATCGAACCGGGGGTATAGAGACCCGAAACAACCTTGTCTAGATATGCACCGTCGTAAATCGGGTTGGTGTTGACGTCATCGGGTTTGTTCACAAGGTCGTATGTCGGCTTTGAAACACTGCAGAGAAGTTCACCGGTTTTGTAGTTATAAACGGCAACGCAACCGTTGAATTTTCCGAGTGCGTTATATGCCACTTTGCAGGCATCGCTGTCAATGTTAAGTACAAGCTCGGGACCGATTCCCTCGGTTTTGAGCGAATAAACACCGTCAACAAAGCTGTAGCCCGAAAGTGCGTCGCTGTAAAAATTCTGTGTGCCCGTTGAGATAAAGCCGTTTGTATCTCCGAGCACGTGAAGGATTGCCTTGCGAAGCTGGGCATCATCGTTATAGATTCGTTTATTATCCTCGGTTTCGGCAAGGATTGTGCCTCTTATATCGAGTATCGGACCTGCGCTCAGCACTGTGTTTGAGCGTGAATAGAGGTGACGGTTTGCGCGGTTTGTTGCCCATTCTTCACCATGAGTATAGATACTGAAGACGAGAAAAACAACTCCTGCAAAAAAGGCGAGAATTACGGCATAGAATACGTATGCTCTTTTTACTGTTATCTTCATTTTGTACCGCCTCCTTTACCTGATTTTGAGGATGTGGCGGAAGAGTTGCGAGATAAGTTAACGGGCGGCATCGTCGGTTGTGACTGCCGTCTGGTTGACGTTTGTTTCTGTTTTTTTGAGTCAGATTTATTTGTCGGTTTTACAGGTTGCTTTGCGCGTGATTTTCTGGCAGCGGGTACGGGTTTGGGATCGGCCTCGGGGGGCACAAACGGAGCACTTGCCATTCTGATATATGCAAGTAATCCCCATGAGCATATCATACTTGAACCGCCTCGGCTGACGAAGGGGAGAGTAACGCCCGTCAGCGGAAGGATATCGGTTATTCCGAAAACGTTCAGCGAAAGCTGGAAAAGCATCATACCTGCCGCAGAAACGGCGGCGATTGTGTAGAAGGTTGATCCTGCTGTTTTTGAGGCCTTGATTGCAAACAGAGCAATACCTGCAAAACACATCAGGATGATAATGCCCATAATCAGACCGAGCTCTTCGCAGACAAGTGCAAAAACCATATCGGTTGATGCGGCATAGATATCACGCACGTGACCTTCACCGATTCCGAGACCGAAAAGTCCTCCGCTGGCAATATAAATGAGTGCGCGTGATTGCTGATAACCCGTGGTATCCATATATTCCCATACGTGTCTGTATGCCTCGAATCTTGCGGCAACGTGGTCTTTAAAATAGAAAATGAGTATGGCGCAGAGCAATGCACCCGTGCATATAAAGAAAATTGTTCTCACATCGCCCGAACGCATAAATGCGATAAGGATAAAGGTGAAGAAGAATATGAGTGCCGTACCGAAATCCTTCATAAGAAACAGCGCGATAACACAGCCGATGCAGAAGAGGAGATATTTTGTAAGGCTTGTTGAGGAAAGAAGTTTTTCAAGCGAAACTGCACCTACGAATATAAACGAAACCTTGACAAGCTCTGAAGGCTGAACGGAGAAAAAGCCGAGATCAATCCAGTTAAGAGTACCGTTGATGTTTTCGGCAAGAACAAGGTTTGCACAGAGAATGAGAATGCTGCAGATTGCCGCAGGGGTACACAGCTTGGAGGCGATGTTGACGTCTTTCGTCAGCAGGATGACCGTAAGATAGACAACGATTCCGAGAATGAGTGCAAAAAGCTGTTTGTATGCGAATTCATCATTGAAACTCGCACAGACCGTCAATCCGATTCCCGAGAGAAAAAAGGCGATTGCCTCAAGCTCGAAATAATCGTGCCCCGTTATGACCGTGCCCAGAGCCATATAAATCCATTCAAGGGCAATAAATCCGAGAAAAGTATAGATTGTTATTACACTGAGTGTTTCCTGCTGAAGAAGTACACACGCACAGCAGAGAAACTGAAAAACCGTTATGAGAAAAAGAACGGTTATTTGTTTGAATTTGGGTTGTCTCTTTTCCGTTGACATCGGGATCCTCCTTTCTGCGATATTTATCTATTTTAAACTATATCACAACGGGAAGAGGATTTCAATTACAATATTGTTAACGTGTATCGTTCAGGCACGTATAATGATAGTGCAAAGAATATTTGCTCTTTTATTTATATTATATTAATAATCTGTTATTAAAAAATTATTGCAAGTGAGGAGATTATAGTGTATAATATTTTAAATATGACTATAATGGGTGTAGTGCCGACAGGGGGAAACATTAATAATGGAAGCATATTTTGATAACAGTGCAACAACTGCTCCTTGCAGCGAAGCGGTCAGCGCCGTTTCACAAGCACTGGTCAACTGCTGGGGTAACCCTTCGTCACTCCACGCTTCGGGCAACCGTGCAAAGGATTTGCTCGATTCATCAAGAACAGATATTGCAAAGAAACTCGGTTGTTTGCCTGAAGAGATTTATTTCACCTCGGGCGGTACGGAAACAAACAACCTCGCTGTTATCGGTGCGGCTCACAAAATGCGCCGAATGGGTAAACGCATCGTATCAACAAGCGTTGAGCACCCGAGTGTTGACGAGGCGCTGAACGTTCTTGAGGCCGAGGGCTTTGAGGTAATCAAGCTCAAGGTTGACGGTTACGGCAGAATAAACGAAAAAGATTTGTATGCCGCAGTCAATTCAAACACGATTCTTATCACGATGATGCTTGTCAACAACGAGGTCGGAACGATAATGCCCGTTGAAGCGGCAAAAAGGGCGGCGCTTATGGCTCGTTCGCCTGCGCTGATTCATTGCGATGCCGTTCAGGCTTTCGGTAAAATGCCGATTAAACCTTCTGCTCTCGGTGTTGACCTTATGACAATCAGTTCTCATAAAATTCACGGACCGAAGGGCGTGGGTGCGATTTATATCCGCAAGGGTGTAAAGATAAATTCCCGTGCATTCGGCGGTTCGCAGGAGAACAAAGTCAGACCCGGTACAGAGCCGATGCCTGCAATTGCAGGTTTTGCGGCAGCGGCAAGAGCGTTGCCCGACCCGAAGAAAGAGCTTGAGCATATTGCGGCACTCAGGGATTATATGGTTACGAAGCTTCTTGAGATTGATGACGTTGTTATCAATTCTCCGCACGACGCGCTGCCATACGTAACGAATATTTCCGTTCTCGGAATCAAATCCGAGCCGATGCTCAACTTCCTTTCGGAGAGAGGCATTTTCGTTTCGGCAGGTTCAGCTTGTTCAAAAGGTAAAAAGAGTCACGTGCTCTCGCAGATGGGTCTTGACCACAAAAGACTTGACAGTCCGCTTCGAATCAGCTTTTCAAGATTCACGACAGTTCAGGAAATCGATGCTCTTATCCTCGGCATAACCGATGCCAAAAAGGTTATAAGAGCTGCAAAATAAATTTATCGGAGTTGCAAAATGAAAGAAATTATTCTTATAAAAAACGGAGAACTTGCTCTCAAGGGTCTTAACAGAAGAACTTTTGAGGATATGCTCGTTAAAAATATGCGTCGCAGACTTGAAAGCCTCGGCAAATTCAAGTTTACGATTGCACAGTCAACAATCGTTGCCGAACCTGAAAATGAGATGATTGACCTCGATGAGGCAGTTGAAAGAATCGGCAAAATCTTCGGTATTGCAGGTTTTTCAAGAGCTGCTGCCGTTGAAAAGGATATGGAAACAATTCTTAAAAGCGCAGAAGAATACCTGGCTCCCCAGCTTCTGACTGTCAGAAGTTTCAAGGTTGAAGCAAAGCGCTCAGATAAAAAATTCCCCCTCACTTCTCCCGAAATCTGCAGAGAAACGGGCGGATACCTTCTTCGCAAATTCCCTCACCTCGAGGTTGACGTGCATAATCCCGATATCGTTGTAACCGTTGAGGTCAGAGATTCAAGCGCATATATTCACGGCAAACAGATTAAGGGTGCAGGCGGTATGCCCACAGGCTCCGCAGGCAGAGCCGCACTGCTCATTTCGGGCGGTATCGACAGCCCCGTTGCAGGATATATGATGGCAAAAAGAGGACTCGAGCTCATGGCTGTCCATTTTGCATCACCTCCCTACACAAGCGAAAGAGCTGAACAGAAGGTTCATTCGCTTCTCAAGCAGGTCAGCAAATATTCAGGCAGAATCGCTCTTTTTGTTGTTCCCTTTACTGAAACACAGGAGCTTATCAAAGATAACTGCCCCGAAGATATATTCACGGTTATTATGCGCCGTATGATGATGAGAGTTTCGCAGATAATTGCTCAGAGAGAGCACGCGGGTGCGCTCATCACGGGTGAAAGCGTCGGTCAGGTTGCGAGCCAGACGATGCCTGCAATCGCCTGCACGGATGCGGTCTGCGAAATGCCCGTATTCCGTCCGCTTATCGGTATGGACAAGGATGAGGTTGTTGCGATTTCAAGAAAAATCGACACCTTTGATATTTCGATTCTTCCCTATGAGGACTGCTGCACGGTATTCACTCCGAAGCATCCCAAAACAAAGCCCGCAATCGACTACGTTGAAAAGTGCGAGGAAGCGCTTGAGGTTGACAGACTCGTTAAGGAAGCGGTTGAGGGAACGAGATTTATTCATATTAACGCTTATTAAATGCAAAGTGCAAAATGCAGAATGCAAAATTAAGGGTCGCTTCGCTCCGATTTACTATTAAAAGTTTTGCATTTAACATTTTGAATTTTGCATTGCGACTGAAAGGAGCTAAGGTATGTCCGTTTGTGAAATTCTTTCCGTGGGTACGGAAATATTGCTCGGCGATATTCTCAACACAAATACAAAATATCTTTCAACCGAGCTT
>JAGBUT010000221.1 GCA_017630695.1 Clostridia bacterium | reverse complement strand
CTCGGCTTCGGCGACAAGATGACTCACATCTCAACAGGCGGCGGCGCATCACTCGAATTCCTCGAGGGTAAGGCTCTCCCCGGCATTGAAGCAGTTAATGATAAGTAATTTCGGCGATCTTTGACTTTTTCGTTCGTTTGCGTATCACGATACGCGGCACTTACTGCAAAAGCCAAATCTCATCCGAAATTCCGTTATCCTTAATGAAGATAAAGTAATTTGTGCGATTTTTGACTTTCTCGCTCGTTTGCGTATCTTGATACGCGTCACTCACTGCGAAAGCCAAAACTCATCGCAAATTCCGTTATCGTTTAAAACGATATTAAAAAAACGAAAGGACGTAATTCTGATGGATAAATCACTCCGCAGACCTGTTATCGCAGGCAACTGGAAAATGAACAAAACTCCCGCAGAAACAAAGGCAATCATCGAAGAGATGAAGCCCCTCGTTGCAAACGCTGATTGCGACGTTGTTATCTGCGCTCCCTATATCGACCTTTATGCTGCTATGGAAGCTGCTGAAGGCTCAAACATCAAAATCGGTGCTGAAAACTGCCACTGGGCAGTAAGCGGCGCTTTCACAGGCGAAATCTCTGCAGAAATGCTCAAGGCTGCAGGCGTTCCCTACGTTATCATCGGCCACTCCGAGCGCAGACAGTATTTCGGTGAAACAGACGAAACAGTAAGAGACCGCACAAGAGCTGCTCTCAATGCAGGTCTTAAGGTTATCCTTTGCGTTGGCGAAGTTCTTGAAGAGAGACAGCTCGGCATCACAGCTGAAGTTGTAAGAAAGCAGACAAAGGTTGCTCTTTCAGGCGTTTCAAAGGAAGAACTCGCAAACATCATCATCGCTTACGAACCCGTTTGGGCTATCGGCACAGGTCTCACAGCTACTCCCGAGCAGGCTAACGAAGTTTGCGCTGTTATCCGCGCACTCATCGCAGAGCTTTACAGCAAGGAAGATGCAGACCGTTTCGTTATCCAGTACGGCGGTTCAATGAACGATGCAAACGCAGCTGACCTTCTTGCTCAGTATGACGTTGACGGTGGCCTTATCGGCGGTGCATCACTCGTTGCAGAGAAGTTTGCAAAGATTGTTGAAGCAGCTTCAAAATAATTAACGGATACATTCTGACGGGGGCGGTAAAAAACCGTTCCCGTCAAAAAATGTAGGGAATAGTCCCGAGTGCTTCGCGCGGAACGTTCGGGAGTGTTCCCTACTATAAAGATAAAAAGAATTTGAAAGGATTGTTTATTATGAGCAAAAAACCCGTTCTCCTTTGCATTATGGACGGTTTCGGCAGAAACGACAGCGATTACGGTAACGCAATTTCTTTTGCAAAGACTCCCAATCTTGATAAGATTATGAAAGAAAATCCCATGACATATATCGGCGCATCGGGTATGGACGTTGGTCTCCCCGAGGGTCAGATGGGTAACAGCGAGGTTGGTCACACCAACATCGGCGCAGGCAGAGTTGTTTATCAGGAGCTTACAAGAATCACAAAGTCAATTTCCGACGGAGTTTTCTTTGAAAACGAAGCTCTTCTCGGTGCAGTTGAATACTGCAAGAAGAACGGCTCCGCACTCCACCTGATGGGTCTCCTCTCCGACGGTGGCGTTCACAGCCACAACACACACCTCTACGGTATTCTTGAACTTGCAAAGCGTGCAGGTCTCGAAAAGGTTTTTGTTCACTGCTTCATGGACGGCAGAGACGTTCCTCCCACATCGGGCAAGGATTTCGTTGCTGACCTTGACAAGAAGTGCGCTGAAATCGGTGTTGGCGAAATCGCAACAATCATCGGCAGATACTACGCTATGGACAGAGACAACCGCTGGGAAAGAGTTGTTAAGGCATACGACGCAATGACAAAGTGCGAAGGCGTTAAGTTCACCTGCGGCTGCGAAATGATGGCTGATTCCTACGCAAACGAAGTTACAGACGAATTCATCGTACCTGCAGTTTCAGAAAAGGCACAGCCCGTTTCCGATAACGATTCAGTTATCTTCTTCAACTTCCGCCCCGACAGAGCAAGAGAAATCACCAGAGCTTTTGTTGACGGTGAATTCAACGGCTTTGAGAGAGAGCAGATCAAGAATCTCTACTACGTTTGCATGACACAGTACGATGCAACAATGCCCAACGTTAACGTTGCATTCAAGCCCGAAAGCCTTGATAAGACATTCGGCGAATATCTTTCAGAAAAGGGTATGACCCAGCTCCGTATCGCTGAAACAGAGAAGTATGCTCACGTAACCTTCTTCTTCAACGGCGGTGTTGAAAAGCAGTATGAGGGCGAGGACAGAATCCTCGTTAAGTCTCCTGCTGTTGCAACTTATGACCTTCAGCCTGAAATGAGCGCATATGAAGATACCGACAAGCTCCTCGAGGCTATCGGCACAGATAAGTATGACGCAATCATCCTCAACTTCGCAAACTGCGATATGGTTGGTCACACAGGCGTGTTCGAAGCAGCAGTCAAGGCTGTTGAAGCTGTTGACACCTGCGTTGGCAAGGTTGCAGACGCAGTTGCAGAAAAGGGCGGCGTAATGCTCATCACAGCTGACCACGGCAACGCTGACAAGATGTTTGAGCCCGACGGTTCACCCTTCACAGCTCACACAACAAATCCCGTACCCTTCATCGTTATGGGTTACCCCTGCGAGCTTAAAGAAGGCGGCAAGCTCTGTGATATCGCACCCACAATGCTTAAGATTATGGGTCTTGAGCAGCCTGCACAGATGAGCGGCACATCACTCGTTTAAGCTTCACGAAGCGAAGAACAAAAGAAACAAAATAAAAAAAGAAAACCTGCATTGGTTACTTACCTTTGCGGGTTTTTGCTTTTCAGATAGCAGCTTTTGCGGCGGCTTGTGGGCAAGCCGCCCTACACGGTTGAAACTGAGTTGCTTCTTCATCTTCGTGACAAATCCTGAAAGCGAAGAACAAAAGAATTAAGGGACTGTCGGTTGACAGTCCCTTTTCTTATTTAAACTCTATTCCGCTGATTTCTCTGATTTCTTTCATAACCGTTGAAACCTGCATTGCTCTTTCTTTTATTACATTATAATAAGGGTCGTTGGGGTTTGCGATGAATCGCTCGAAGCCCTGCGCCTCATATCCCATCAGCTTTTCCTTTGCAACGTCACCGATGATTTCGGTTTCGTTGCCGCTGTTATCGGTGAGAGTCATATTGACGAGCTTTGAGATTGACTCAATCTTAACCGTGCCTTCGTCACCGAAAATCTGTGAGCCGAGTCTGTCCTGACCGAGCTTTGAATAGGTGAAGTTGACGAGCTTATCGGGGTAGAGCAGACCTGCAACACCGCTTCCGTCAGCGCCGCTTTCCATAAAGTGAGCGCAGGCGGTTATTTTTTCGGGCAGACCGAATAAATCGAGGGCAGGATATACGCAGTAGATACCCAGATCCATAAGGCAACCCGTTGCGAGGGCAGGGTTGAAGATGTTGGGGAGCTCGCCCCTTTTATATGCGGGGTATTTTGATGAAAGCTGTGAAAAATCAAAGTGTACGCTTGTGATTTTGCCGATTTTGCCGATTGCATCCTTGAGCAATTCTCTTGCAGGGTTGAACATATACATTATCGCTTCAACGTAGATGAGACCCTTTTCATCGGCAAGTGCCTGCAATTCGGCAAGTTCATCGGGTTCAACGGTTATCGGCTTTTCGCAGATAACGTGTTTGCCGTTTTCAAGCATCAGCTTTGACTGCTCGTAGTGCAGACGGTTGGGACTTGCGATATAAACGGCATCGAAATCACCGTTTGCAAATTCGCTTATATCGGTATAAACCTTTTCTATGTTGTTTGCGGCGGCGAACTTATCACCGCTTTCGGCTGTGCGTGAATAAACCGCAACAAACTCCGAGCCGCAGATAAGCCTTGCACCGTCGATGAAGGATTTTGCAATCCACCCCGTTCCGATAACTCCGTAACGCATTTTAAAGCTCCTTTGCCATGGCTGTTCCTCCGCCCAAAGAACAGAGAATCTTAAAGCCGTTTCGTTTATAGAATCTGACTGCGGCGGTGTTGTGCGCACCGACAATCAGCATAACGCCCCTGACGTTTTTGTTTTTGAGGTGGGCGAGTAACGTTTGCATCATTTTAGTGCCGTTGCCGTTGCCGGTAAACTCTGCGTTGATATCAATATGGAGGTGGGCAGGGTATTTCTTTGAAAAGAAATTATAGATAACCTGCTCGCCCCACGGGATAACGCAGCTGCCGACACCGTATCCTCGAAGAATCTGCATATAGGGTGCGAAGCCTTTGCGATAAGCCTTTACGTTTTCGGAGCAGAAAATATACCCCTGCGCCTTATCGTTTTCGTCAACGAGGATGAAAGCATTCTGCGGCTCTTTTTCGCAATAATAATCGCAATAGACCGCAAGGAGCTTTTCTCTCTCGGCAGAATTGTTTTTTGCTTCTGCAGGACCCGTATTCACGCAGACCTGACGGCAATCCTCAAAATATTTTTCTTCAAAAGGTTTTATTTCAAGCATAATTATATTTCAACCGTAAACTCGGCTTCGCCTGTGAAAGGTACGTTCATATCACCGTAAACGAAGGCGGCATCGATTCTTTCATCGGCAAAAACTTTGACGTGTGCTTTGCCGCAAGCCTTGGTGAATTCAACTCTGATAACACCGTTTTCAGTTGTGACGTGACCCTTTGCTCTGTTCATACCGTCAACAAAAACGGGGTTGATGATTGCCTTTTTGAAGGCAACGCTGTCGTCAGGCTGACGGATGCCGAGAAGGTGCTTGAAGATATTCTTCGTTACTGCACCGAACATCGGATGATTTCTTGAATCTCTGCCCGACCAGTTTTCCCAGATGGTTGTTGCGCCGTTTCTTGCCATATATGCAAATGAAACGTCTTCGTTGCTTGTCATCAGGTTGAAGGCAATCTGACCGTGACCGTTTTCAAAGAGCCAACGGGTGAGAACTTCGGTTGCGATGATGCCCGTATCATACATACCGAGCTCCTGATATTTGCCGCACATTCTCTTTTCAACTTCTTTATCACCGAGACCGACCTGAAGAGCGAGGCAGGATGCACCCTGCATATCGCCGCAGAAATAGTGCTGTGCGGGGCTGTAATAGGCGGCAAGAATTGCGCGTTTGACATTTTCCATTCTCTCGGGGAGATGTGCGGTTTCACTCTCTCTGCCGAGCACCTTGCCTGCTTCGATAACCTGCTGCATAAACTTTACGTAAAGGCAGGTGTTGACGTAGGCTTCGGGAATCTGAATCGGCTGAGGGGGACACCAATCGCCCAGACACCAGCCGCCGTGTTCTTCACGGCAGACGAAACCGAATTCGCTTCTGCTCTCGAGATATTCGAGATAGCGGAGCATTCGGGGGAAGAATTCCTCAAGAAGAGCCTTGTCGCCGTAATTTGTATAAAACTGCATCGGCACTTCAACCATTGCACCGCCCCAGCCTGAAGGGCCGCCGCCGCCGCCCATAAGGGGTGCGGTATGCTGAACGTGACCTGTCTTTTTGCACTGACAGTCGGAAATATCATAGAGCCATTTACGGAAGAACTCCTTGCAATCGAGCATCATCATAACGGTTTCTGCGCAGAGCTGACCGTCGCCCGTATATCCGAGACGCTCTCTGTGAGGGCAGTCGGAGGGTACGCCGCTGTGCATATTGCCGAGCTGAGTTCTGATATATGCATCGAAAAGCCAGTTGAGATTCTTGTTGTCACTGTCGAATGAGCAGGTAACGGGGCAGTCGGAGTGAACAACGTCAACTCTGACAACCTCGATATCCGCATCGACTCTGAAATAACGGAAGCCGTGCCAGGTGAAATGGGGGATATATTCTCTGTCCGTACCGTCGGCGATGAATTCTTCGCTCTGATAACCGTCTTCAAACTGAATGCCGTACCATTTTCTTGTTTCGTAAAGTTCCTCGGCATAGTTTGCGATGAATTTTCTGCCCGTTTCTTTGCACTTGAAAACGGCATAGCCCGTAATGTTTTCACCGACGTCATAGAGCTTTCTTTCACCCTCATCTTTGAGGAGAACGGGCTTTACGGAACGGATAACCTT
>JAGBUT010000220.1 GCA_017630695.1 Clostridia bacterium | reverse complement strand
GCTTGAAAAATATGACCTCTATCTTGATTTCAAGAATCATCCGATTTTCAAATGCTACAATCCCTTGTTTGAAGTTACCAATAAGAGAGTGTGCCTTGACGGATTTGATACAAATCAGGATGAATACCGTCTTATGATAACGGACTATTCTTCAATCGTTTTCGACTCGGTATATATGAATTGCCCGATTATCTATTTTGTGCCTGACTACGACCAGTTCAAGGCAGGTGTTTCTCACGGATACAGAAAGCTTGATTTGCCGCTTGAAGAAGGCTTCGGACCTTTCACACGTACAGCGGACGAATTGCTTGACAGCCTTGAAAAATATGCGGCTGATAACTTTGTTCCCGTTGACCCTTACAAGGGCAGAATGGAAAACTTCTTCCTGCACAAAGATACTGATTGCAGAGAAAGACTCTATAAAGCTATATATTGATGATAATCAAAAATCCGCACAGAAATGTGCGGATTTTTTTGTAGAAACTTTCACAAAAATTTCTTTAACTGTTTTTGAACACAAAATGTAGTTTGTATGAATTCAACAAAAAGCGGCGGTTTGTTATGTGTAAAATCACTAAAATATTTTCGGCATTCTGATAAAATCTGTGAAGGCTTTACAGAATGAAAAACGGAAATTTGTTGTGCATACTGCACAAAATAACAAGCGTGTATTTGTGCAAAATCACTTGACTTTTTTGAAAAAATGCGTATAATAAAGACATACCAAACAGAAAGGATGAATGAAATGAGCTACGAAAGCTACGCAAAATCAGTTGAAGACAAGCTCCTCAAGGAAATTGAAGACGAAAAGAAGTTCTCATTCAGAAAGTTCCTTAAGATTCTTGAGCTCAACGCACTGCTCTCCAGATAAGGAGTTGCAGGCGGGTTTTAACCCGAGAAAACGTCACGCATACAATGTGTGATTTTATATAACCGAACGGGCATTACCCGTATCGGAAACAGAAAATTCAACGGACCTTTTTAATAAAACCGTATAAATACAAAAAGCGACTTGCATCGGTAATCACCGTTGTAAGTCGCTTTCTTTTTTGTGATTATTTGTTATCCTGCGGTTTTCTGAGAAAGACCCTTGATGCCTGAAAGTACCCAATCGAAGCTGTCACTCTCAATGATAGAGCCGCAGTATTCGCATTTTGCTGATTTATTGAGATCAAGCGGTGCACCGCAGTTGGGGCAGGAGCTTGCGTTTGTGCCGTTGTTTTTGCTCGTTGTTATTCCGCTTGTGCGGATAAGATTCCATTCATAGGTCATAAATTTTTCAGCGGTATTACTGCCTCTGACAACGTTACCCGTTGTGTCGTCAACAACGTAGTCGACGATTCTTGTGCGAAGCCTTGCAATCATAACGTCATTGCCGCTTTCTTGCTTCCAGCCGACAAGGTCAACACCGAGAACAGAAATTCTTTCAATGCGGTTTGTTTGCTTGTTTCTGCGGTATGCATCAAGCTGACGGTCAACCTGAGCGTAGAACGCATCGGAGAGATAGGGACGGATTCCGTCAAGCTCCTTGTCTTGCCATGCATTCTGGAATCTGACGTACATATTTGAAATTTCTTCGCAGAAATCAGGCTGCGAGAAATCAGGGTCAACGGATTTATATTCGTTTATCGGGCGAAGGGTTGAAATATCTGTCGGAGTAGCTCCGGGAGCAACGGGAGCAGACTTGCCCTTGCCTTTCTTCAGTGATTTGAGAATGGGTATACCGAAGATAATGATAACAAGGATGATTATTATCAGCAGAGTGCTGCCGTCTCCTCCGTCGGAGTCGTCATAAGCACCGTCAGTATAGACAAAACCACCGTCATAGTCGTCGTCATAATCTTTGTCATCGTAATCATAATCGTCGCCGTAATTGTAGTCGTTGCCGCCGTAATCACCGTAATCTCCGCCGTAATCGTAATCGCCTGCAAATTCACCGAAATCAGCGTGAACAGTGATTGCAAACGTAAAGAATATGCTGAGGATGAGAGCCGAGAGCTTTAATAATTTAGTTTTTTTCATAATTACCACACTCCAATATCCATATTATACATTAGGCGGACCGCAATGTCAAAGAAAACCTCTCTTTCATCATCAGAAAGAGAGGCTTTGTTTCAGAATGATAAGATGGATTTGAAGAAATTGAGAATGCCTTCGCTCTCTTCGTTTTCTTCAACGGGAACGAGATTGCCGTCAACAATCTTCATGAACTGCGGATATTCCTCATAAGTGTGAACCGACATTTCCTCTTCTGAAAGGAAATAGACATTGAGGAAAGAAGCGTACGCATCAGCCATATCGTTATGATTGAGACCGCTGAAATACCAGGTGTATTCGGGGAAAGCGCCTGTTGATGCGTCAATGCATCTGTCTGCAGAAATATGGTTGTGACCGCAGTCAACTGCTTGAACGTAGTCGTTTGCGAATGTTTCACCGATGGGGGCGCAGGTTGCACCGATTGACATATATTCGGTGTCAATAAGGAAATCCGAGTGAACAGTGGGGGTAAGGCTTACGGGGATTGTTGAGATGTTGTAGCCTGCGCAGATGATAACCTGTGTGCCGCTATCTCTTGTTTCCTGAAGAATATCTGCAAGTTTTACCTGAACGTTATCGTGATAATATCTGATTTTTTCAAGAATGGGAGCATCGGAGTTCTCTCCGAACATAATTTCAACAGCGTTGTCGAAATATTCATCGGGCACAAACGACCAGATACCTGCAAGGTTACCGAACGAGGGCTTGAGACACTCATCGAAAACCAGATCAAACTGGCTTGTCAGATATTTCTGAAGGAAGTTGAGGAGAGAATCGGTCAGACCTGATTTGTTGAGCATACCTACAAGGATTGAAACAACGTCAGTGCCTTTGCTCTCGCCCATAACTGTTTTGAGAAAAAGGAGAAGCTGGTCGGCTTTATCGGATATATCTGCTTCCTTGTTGAAGAGTGAACCGAGAATTGAGATACCCTGATAAGCAGGGGAAAGGAAAGCGATTTTTTCGATTCCCTCACTGCCGTAGAGCTCGAGATATGCCGCTACAACGGTGTTGCCCTGACTGTGGCACATAAGCATAATCGTTTCGTGACCGGTTAGTTCTTTTATGTGTTCGATATAATCTTTAAGACCGTGTGCGTTATCGAGCGGAGAAAGTCTCCAGTCGTATTCGAAATCGAAGCTTCTTACAAAAACGTTATCGGTTTCAATCTGATGATAGTCAAATTCGGGATATTCAAACGGGTCGATTGAGGTGTTGTAAATGGGATTGCCGTTTTCGTCACAAGCGAGCTCGGCAAGAAGTTTATTACCTGCACGAACAGCCATTTTGCCGAAAAGATTTTCGTTATTTGTCAAAACACCGAAAACAGCAAGAAGAGCTTCGGGCAATGCCTTTATGATTGATGAAGCGCTGGGGGGATAAACAGCCTTCCTGTCGTCATTCTCGGGGTCGAGGTAAATCCCTGCACCAAAGCCGGGAACGTAAACGATAGGAATGTTTTCGCAATCGCAGGTCTTGATTTCTACATCTTCTTCTGAAGCAAATGCAATGGTAAATGATGAAAGGATAAGAATCAATGCAAGGAGAATGCTTATAAGCTTTTTCATTTTATTTTCCCTTCCTTAACAGGATTATACGAGAGGAATAACGTATTCGTATGCAGTGTACCATACGTCGGAGGTGTAGCTTCTTGCTCTGATGATAACTTCATCGTCATACACCTCAAAATTGAAGCCGTTGCCGTTGGGCACCTGACCTCTTGCGTTGGGATATGTATAAGCAGGCAGGTTGATGCTGTGGAACGAGCCGTCAGATTCAACCGAGGTGTAACCCCAGAGAGATTCGGAAGCTTCATCGCCGATGCCGTTATGGAGGTGACCGCTTATCATAAATACGTTATTATACTGCTTGAGGATGTTTTCAACTGCAGCTGATTCATCACCGATACCGCCGTCATCGGGTTCGGGTTCGCTATCGCCCCAGGTTTCGGGCAGACCGTGAGATTCATTGATGGGCCAATGGCTGACAACAAAAATCGGTTTGCCTTCTTCTGCTTTTTCAGCCATTGTTTCCTCAAGCCATTCAAGCTGTTCTGGGCTGAAATAAGCGGCTGTTCTGTCTGTTTCGCTGCCGAGAACAACGAAGGTGTAGCCGTTGATTTCGGTGGTGTAATACATTTCGGTGATTTCTCTGTCACTGATAATGCTGTTATATTCGATGAAATTTTCTTTTGCTTTATCAAAGCTTTCATCTGTCCAGGTATCATGATTTCCGCAGGCAAGAATAATTTCATCTGCAGGGTCGTATTTTGAGAAGCTTTCTGCAAGAGCTGACCATTCGTCTGATTCACCGTGGTCTGTAAGGTCGCCTGAAACAACAAGAGCGTCGAGCCTTGAATCTGAATCCTGCATACCTTTAAGACCGAGCTCGACCATAAACTGACGGATGAATTCGTCTTTCATATGAGTATCGGAAATAACTGCGAAATTGAGGTTACAGTTGTCGGGGTCAACGGGTACGGAATCCGTCTTGAAGTTGCCGAAAACAGGCCACGAAACAAGAAGGAAAAATGTGGTCATAACTGAAAGGATTTTTTGGATGAGTAACACCATAATCAACGCCGTCCTTTTGGGAAATTTATGTTTTTATTTTAACAAAGAATTATAACAATTTCAATAAGAAGGTATAAAATTAGACAGTTGATGTTAAATTTGCAAGATATTGCTTTGCGGTTTCGTTAATCCGAAAGCTTTCGATTGCTTTTCTGATTGTTCTTTTTTGAGTTTCGGGGTCGGGGAGACCGCTTTCAATTATTGGCAGAATTTTATCCTGATGCGTTGCGAGAGCCGTTGCAAAATACCACGCAACCATCGTGCTCACGTAATATTCGGAGCAATCAACCGATGCGATTTTCAAAGCCTGACTGATGTGAAAATTATCGCCGAGAAAATGCACCATAAGGCATTCGATACCGTATCTGACGGTAAATTCTTTGCCTGAATCAATCCATTCAAACGCTTGTTTTTCAAGGCTTACAAGATCTTTTCTGAATATTTTCGGACTCAGAGAATCGCAGGTTGCCCAGTTTTCAACAAACCGCAGAAAAGTATCAACCGCCTTTATGCATCCGTCAAAATCATTGATGCCTTCAATCAGAAATGCGTGAAGATTATTCTCTTCATAATATTTGTGCGGAAGATTATGAAGAAATGCTTCCGCTTCGGCAGTGTTCTTGAGTTCCTTGGCGAGCCGTCGCAAATCGGGAACTCTTACGCCGATAATCACGTCGGGATTGATGTTAGGCATAAGCTTTGAGTGGAAAGATTTATAATTCAAATCCTGAAGGTCAAAAAGTCTTTTGCGTATGTTTTCGATATGTGTTTTCATGATCAGTTATTTTCAAGAGAAGCGTTGACGGAAACGCTCTCTATTCTCGGTGAAACGGGTGTTGAGCCGTTAAAAACATAGTCACCGTTGTTTGAAAGTGTGATTGAATTTTCGCCCTCGTCAAGCTCGAGATTGACGGTTACGGTTTTATACGTATCCCAGCTGTATGTGTTTCTGCACCATACGTTTTGCTCTGAATTATCTGTTGTTACTGTCACGAAGCTTTCAATCAGGTCAACGTTATATGCGTGATAACCGCCTTCAAGATTGTTTGAATATGTAAGGGTCAGTTTATAAGTACCCGCTTCAGGTGTGTTAATGCTGAATGTTGCTTCACCTGCGTTTGCGGCTATGCTTTCGATATATCCGTTTTCATTGAGCACTGCACCGTTTGAAAGACTCATATCGGATGCATCAATTGTTTGTGTGAAAGCGATTTTGTCTGATTGGGTTATACACAGCGGTGCATTTTCGACTGAAATATCAATATAATTCAGACCTCTGCGAAGATAAACCGTTGCATTTCCGCTTTCGGTTCGGCAATCTGCTCCGTCAACCGAGATATCAATGTTTTCAAGGGTTTCGAGTGTGTAGAAGCCGTCTCGGGGAGCGATTGTGAGATAGGATGTGGTGCCGTTTGTGCTTCTGTCACTGTCAGGGATAATGGCGATTTTTTTATCTGTATCAACAGGTCTGACGAGCATACTGTCAACAACAAACGTGCCTTGATTGTGTGAAAGTGTAATTGTGTGAGTGCCTTTTGCAAAATATTTTTCAACGTCAAATCTGTCGGTATATTCGCTTTTGATTGTGTTTGGTAAGATGATTTCTTCTGTTTCGCCGTCGATTATCATTGTAGCGGTTGTGAAAGTGCGGTCATCAGCTTTTGAACCGTCGTTTGAGTTGCCGAAGATAATGCCGAGATTGTAGTTTCCGTTTTCAGGAATTTCAAAATCAAGTGTAATACCGTCACCGATATGCTCAAAGCCGCCGACCATTCCGCTTTGTTCACCCGTTGTGCCGTATGCAGAGTCATAGGTGTAGGAAGTGCCGAGCAGAGTACCTCTTTCAAACTCGTATCTTACGGGCAGAGATTCGTTTGTAAAGGGCTGAATTTCCTCATCGGTTTCTGTGATTACGATATGATAAACCGCAGTTGAATCGGCATTTTCAAGAGTAATTTTCAGCTTATCGGAACGAACTTTATCCGTGTATTCCTTAACGGTTATCGGTTTGTTTACAATGCCGCTTAAACCTTCAAAATAAACGCATTCGATGTTGATGTTCACGTTTTTCTTGTTGTATTCATCAAGATTTTTTATAACGATATCAGTAGAATAATCACCCGTTGTGCAAAGGATTTCAAGCTTTTCACCGTTGTTCGTTGCGATTGCTGATGAATCCTTGTAGCGGAAACTGTTACGTGAATATTTGATTACGTTTGCAAAGTCGGAATGAAGAATATCGATGGTTTTGGCTTGCAGAAGATTGCCTTCCATATCAGCATACCAGCGGTAGAGCCACCAGTTTGAATTCGGGGAGTTGTTGTCGGCGGCAGTGTCGCAAAGATTGTTTGCGAGTCGCCAATAAGCAACGTTGCCGTAAACACCCGTTTCTTCCATTTTAACGATATATTTGAGCATATCGTCGGGCACACCGCATTCAGCCATCGTGCCGTATTCGGTAACGATAATCGGCAATTCTCCGATGCCTAGCTCTTTTTCGATAAGTCGGTAATCATTATAATGCTCTGTCCATAATGCGGAGGAATCAACACCGAGCTCGTGATAAATCATAATTTCGGGCAGACAGCTGTTTTTCTTGCAGTAGGCAAGGAAATGTCGGATTTCATAGCTATCATAGTCGCAGTAACCGGGACCGCCTATCATCGCATCAGGGTCGATGCTCTTGACAAGGTCATAGGTTTCTTTCCATGCAACATAGAATTCTTCCTTTGCAGCATCGTCGAATGCATTCCACGATAAATCCTCATTCGGTGTGCCGAACCATACGGCATTGTCGCATTCGTTGTAAAGGCAGTAAACAAGTCTGTCTGAATAATCTTTCTGTGAAAGCTCGGTTACCTTTTCTTTGACAAGTGGAAGAAATTTCTCTCTCATAAACGTCAGACCGTCATAAGTACCGTTTTGACGAAGAGTGTGGATTTCTTCGTGGCAGTAGTACCACGTGTCAAAGCAATCCTGCAGATAAACAACGATATAATCGCAGGAATCAAGCTGGGTAGAAACGTCGTCCACGTCACCGATGGGGTGCTGGAGGCCGCCGATAACTTTTTGCGAAACGCTTGATATATCGAGGCTTTCAACGATGTTTGAGTCAGGCACGTTGCTTTGTGCAAGACCGTAAAGATAGCCAGTAGCCTTTGTTGATATTTCATTTGTTTCAACCGATGCATCGATTTCGATAGTTGGTTTGAACATATATGGGATTCCCTCTGATGCAAGAGAAAGTGCCGTTATGAAACCGAGAATAAGACTTATGAATTTCTGCATACTGTCCTCCGCTGAGTTGTGATATATGGTTATTCTAACAAAACAATAAGATTATTTCAACAGAAAAAGCAAAAGAAAAGGAGCCTGCCGAAGCAAGCTCCTGATTTTTATTTCGTTTGATTATTTAAGATCCTCTGCGATTTCAACAAAACCCTTCATAATTGTTGAAGCGGCATATTTGCCGAGAGAAATCATTTCCTGATAGTGACCTGCGATGAGAGCCATTGCATAGTCGTTATCGGGAACAACGTAGCCGATAGCATCGTTTGCGAGACCGAAGCAGAGTGTATCTTCGCCGAAGAGTTCGTCAATGCAGGGGATACCGAAATCCTTACCTGAATATGAGCCTTCTGCTGTGAGGGATGAGCCGCCTTCGATGAGGTCCTGAACGATTTCGCCGGGCATCATAACAACTTTAACGTCACCGATTTCCATATAACCGATTTCAACGAAGATGTAGTAGCTAAGACCTTCTTTGTAAACGTTGTAGTTTACAAGACCGAGCTTACCGACAAGCTTGATAAGGGGATTTGTAACCTTGATCTTTGCTTCGTCGATTCTTACGTTGAGAATGGGATCAAGCTCTTTTTCTGTAGCTGCTTCCCAGCCTTCAAACCAAAGAGTATAGTGTTCGCCGCCGATTTCCATTTCCTTGTTGATTGTGTCCCAATCAGCATTTGCGCGGATAACTTCTTCGGAGTTTGTGAGGTTAAGAGCAATCTGACCGAGTTCTCTGCCGATTCTGGAAGCTTCCATCCAGCGTCTTTCATTGGGAACACCGTCACTTGCAGGATGTCTGCCTGTGTAGATACCTGCGATAGCACCGTTGAAGAACATAAAGTTATATTCTGCAGCTTCGATTGTCTGACCCATGCTGTAAACGTAGTCGCCTGAAAGCTGTCTGCCGTTGTCAACTTCGTCAACTGCAAGACCTGTGATGTCGGGATGAGCTGAGTAGTTAACGATCATTGTCTTTCTGTGGTCGTTATCAATAACGTCGGGAGTAAAGACGAATCTTGCCATTTCCTGAATAAGAGAGTCGGAAGAAGGTCTGTTCTTATTGTTGAAATATTCTTCACTGAGCTCTTTGACTGCATAAGTCATTGTGCCTTCGGTCATGTTCTCGATGGCAGCTTTCATAGCGCCTGAAGCCTGCTTGGTGATGAAATCAAGATATTCTGTATCAACGCCGGGAGTCATTTCACCAACGTGAAGGAATGCCTTAAGCATGTTACCGCCAAGCTTGGGGAAGAGGTTTGTCCAGAGACCCTGTGTATCGATACCGCTGTGAACGTGAGTAGCAGTAACGGTGATTGTGCTGAATTTCTGGTCGGGAAGGAGCTCAACAAGAGCCTTTCTGATATTTTTGATGTCATAGTTTGACATACCGATTGAGTCGATGTTAGCAAAAACAGCGATGCCTCTGCCTGAACCGTCATCAACAGCGATTACTCTTACGTCAACGCCGTCAACAACTTCTTCAACCTTGTTGGCCATACCGTTCTGCATTGACATAAAGCCGCCGAGGTAGTAGTTCTTTGTCTGCCAGTCCTCGGGAACGATTGAAGCCTTTGAATAACCGAGCTGCCATTTTGCTTCTTCAGCGGGCTCGTCAAGAAATTCTTCTGTGCCTTTGAAGAAATACTCGTCTGTGTAATCGTCGATGTCCATAATTTCGTTGCTGTCGGGAACGATAGCATTGAGACCGCCGACAATAACTGTGAGAAGTTTGTCAAGAACAAAAACGCCTACGTCTGTGAAGAATTCGCCTGCCGATGCAGCGGCACTTGCACCCATTGATGAGGCGCATGCGAAAATCATTGACAGTGCAAGAATGATGCTGACAATTTTTTTGCTTGTGCTTTTCATTTTATTTAGCTCCTTTTTAATAAGATAGTGTATAAATACCCATATATTTTAGCACTTTTTAATACCCGTGTAAAGTGTTTTTTACGCATTGACCAAAAAAACTTAACGATAAACACTTTATAAGAATTAAATTAAACAAATTTAATTTTAACTGTTAAAAATTTATTTTTAAGTGTTGAAAATTTTGAAATCGGGTTGTATAATAGATAAAATACTTAAATGTTAAAGGAAGGGTCAGGATTGGAGAGGCAGAAGAGAATTGCCGCAATTCACGATATATCGGGCATCGGCAAATGCTCTCTTACAGCGGCTTTACCGATTATTTCCGCAGCAGGAATCGAAGCCGCCGCAATGCCGACGGCTGTGCTCTCAACGCATACCGGTGATATTGAGGGATATACCTACCGTGACCTTACCTGCGACCTGCCTGCAGTTGCACAGCATTGGAAGTCACTCGGAATCGGTTTTGATGGTATCTACAGCGGATTTCTCGGTTCAACGCAGCAGGTTGAAATCGTATGCAATTTTATTGATGAGTTTGCAGATGAAAACTGCGTGATTCTTGTTGACCCTGCTATGGCAGACAGCGGCAGAATGTACACGACCTTTAACAGCGATTTCGTTGGTGAAATGGCGAAGCTCTGCGGTAAGGCGGATATCATTGTTCCCAATCTTACCGAAGCTGCGTTTCTTCTCGGTGAAGAATATGTTGAACCGCCGTATAGCACCGAATATATTGAAAATCTCCTTCAGAGGCTTACCGTTTTAGGAGCGAAGAAAATCGTTCTCACAGGTGTGTGCTTCAGCAACGATGAAATCGGATGTGCTGTATACGATAACGGAGAGATTCATTATAGATTTTCCGAAAAATACGATGGAATTTATTATGGCACGGGT
>JAGBUT010000219.1 GCA_017630695.1 Clostridia bacterium | reverse complement strand
TGCCTTACCTCCAAGACTGTTATAATCTTCAAAAAATGCAGGGTAGGATTTTGCAACGGCATCAGCGTTTGTTATAACAACTGCGTTTTCGCATTTTTGTGCCGCAACTGCCGCCGCCATAACGATGCGGTGGTCACCGAACGAATCTGTTTCGCCGCCTGAAAGACGGGGTCTACCTTTTATTATAAACCCGTCGGAAGTTATGTCAACCTCTGCACCGAGTGAACGGAGCATTGATGCGGTTGATTTGATTCTGTCGCTTTCCTTAAGGCGGAGCCTTTCGGCATTGTAAATCACTGTTTCGCCCTCTGCGGTTGCCGCAACTGCCGCAATAGCAGGAACGGCATCGGGAATTTGTGAAGCGTCGATTTTGCAGCTGTGAAGAGATGAAGCGTCTGCTTTGAAGCCGTTTTCTGTCTGAATTATCGTTGCACCCATTTCGGAGAGCACGCGGATAATTTCCTTGTCACCCTGCATCGAATCGGGATTAAGGTTTTTGGTTTCAACACCTGAACAGAGCCAGAATGCGGCGTTTGACCAGTCGGCTTCAACGGTGAAATCGCAACCGATGAGGTTGCCGCCGTTTATGTAAAAGACGTTATTTTCTTCCGAAACGTCAGCGCCGAATTTTTTCAGCACGTCAAGAGTTATGTCGATATAGGGTTTTGACTCAACGGGAGGAATGAGCTTGATTTTGCTTTTGCCTGAAAGAAAAGAGAGTGCTATAAGCAAGCCCGTTACAAACTGCGAACTGACGTTGCCTGCTATTTCATAATCACCGCAACCGATTTTACCTGAAACCGAGAGCGGGAAGGTATCAGAAATTGCCGCACCCATACGAATCAATTCCTCTTTCAGCGGAGAGAGGGGTCTTTCAGGCAATCTGCCTGAAACGTAAACTGACGCATCAGTGCCGAGTGCACAGATTACGGGGAGAAGAAAACGGATTGTCGAGCCGCTTTCACGGCAGTTGATTTCCGCTTTTTCAAGATTGTTTGCAATGGGGGTGACGGTATACACGTTGCCGTTTACGGTGATATCTGCACCGAGAGAGCGAAGGCATTCGAGCGTAGCCTCAATATCCTCGGAAATGGTATTTATTCTGATGTTACTTTTGCCCTTTGAGAGTGCGGCGCAAAACAACGCTCGGTGAGCATATGATTTTGAGGCAATGCCGTCGATACCGCCCGATAAAGAGCAGGGAGTGATTTTTACGTTCATTTCAAAAACTCCGTTTTGGTTTGTATCTGATTATTTGAGCTTTGCAATTTCCTTGAGCACGTTAACCGAAATCTTTTTCAGAATGCATTCGCCTGTTTTTTTCGGCACGACAAAGGTTATTGTGTCACCTGCACGTTTTTTATCTGAAAGAGCTGCATCGAAAAGCTCTTCGGGAGAATAATTGCATTCGCAGGGGAGGTTATTATTTTTGTTTGCTTCGATGATTTCTTCGGTGCAATTTTCTTCGCTCCAGCCGAGCGTATAAGATGCTTTTGCGGCGATGACCATTCCTATTGCAACCGCTTTGCCGTGAGAGATTTCAAAGTTACTGCATTTTTCGATTGAGTGTGCCATTGTGTGACCGAAATTCAGAAGCTGTCTGTCGCCCTTATCAAATTCGTCTTTTGCAACAACGTCACGCTTGAGCTCAACGCAACGGGCGATGATATCTTCAAGAATATCCGAAATGCCGTTTTTGACGTTGTCGAAAAGCTCTTTATCAAAAATCACACCGTATTTGATGACTTCTGCCATACCGTCAGCGAAAACATCCTCGGAAAGTGTGCCGAGAGTGTTTGTGTCACAAAGCACGAGAGAGGGCTGTGCAAATACGCCCATGAGATTTTTGCCTGCGGTGAGATTAACTGCCGTTTTGCCTCCGACAGAAGAGTCAACTGCCGCAAGGAGTGTTGTGGGTACCTGCACAAAACCGATTCCTCGCAGATAAAGTGAAAAGGCAAGACCCGTAATATCTCCCGTTACACCGCCGCCTAAAGCAACGGCAAAATCGGTGCGTGTGAGTCTGTTTTCAGCCATGAATTCGAGAATCTCAAAGAGAGTTTCTTTGTTTTTGGATTCTTCACCTGCAGGGAAAACGAACGAAACAACGTCAATGCCTGCGGCTTTGAGGGAGCTTACGGCTTTGTCAAGCCATAAAGGAGCAACGTTTGAATCGGTGATTACGATTGCTCTGCATTTGCCGAAAAGCTCAACACAGTTTTCACCGAGGGAATTGATAATTCCGGAGCCGATGATAACGTCATATTCTTTTGATGCCGAAACTCTGACAGTTTTCATAATAAAACCTACTTTGCCTGAATTTTGCTGTCCGTACCTTCTCTGAGGAGAGTCACAAGGGTCGCAGACCGTACGTTTGACACCGCCGCAATCCGCAACGATTGCACCTTTCTTGATAAGCGGTGCGTGATTACATATATATTCTACAGTATCTTTGGGGTAAAGTGCAACAAAAATAATGTCGCATTCCGAAATTGTTTTTTCGTTAAGCTCATCTTTGATTGCTCCGACAAGCTTTGCGGCAAGAATTGAACTGCGGTTTATGTCAAAACCGTAGATTTCATGTTTTCCGCTTTCGCTGAGAGCTCTTGCGAGCGAGCCGCCGACAAGACCGTGAACGGTTTCGAATTCACCCTCACTGCGGTGAATTTCAAGATTGAGGCTTTTAAGCCATTCAACGAGATTCTGAAGCTGAACTTCGTCTGTTTCTTTTTTGATTGATACTACCATAATCGATACCACCAAAAACAAAAAGCTCCGCAGTGTAAATTTCACTGCGGAGCTTATTTTTAAGCTTGTTTTCCGATTTTACAGCAAAACCTACTAAACCATATCAAATTGCTTGATAAAGTAAAAGTATGCAACTGTGAAAACGGAGTTTTTCATTTGATGACCTCGAAAAATAATTGGTTTTCTATAGGAAAGCACCGCCAAAACGGATTGTCAGCAGAAATTTTAGTAAAATGCCACTTTAAAGGGGTAAATCGTTAAACTGCACAAAGAACAAAACGAAGTGTATCGTGCATTTTTACGGAATAATGAACAGATGCTCATCGTTTTTGTATGGGTTTGTGGTTTTTTGCGCATCGTAATATGCCTGCGGAAACTTGGGATTCGGGTTGGTTTTCACAAGCGAGGGGTCGATTGCTTCGCTTTCTCCGTCTCTTATAAGTCTGCCGATAACGACAAGTCTTGCATCGTAGAAATCGTAGCAGCAGGTAGAAAGCGTGATGATTTTATCGTGCTCGTTGATATCAACACCCGTTGTGTAGAGCTTTCGTTTATCAAGCTCGGTCAGGTATTCACTGAATTCCTCATCGGATGCGTTACAGAAATTATAATAGAATCTGTTTCCGTTATCCTGCTCGGGGGAGCTGTTGATAATGAAAACGGCATAGATTTTGAATTTGTAATTGCCGTAGAGAGTTTTCATTTCTATAAGGGGAGCGTTGATGAAGGTTTCGGGGTCTCTGTATTGCTCAAGAAGTCCGAAAATCTTATCGTCGTGACGCATATTGTGGCCGTGGATTATTGTGTTTCGGTCAAGATATTTTATGTTGTTTCTGTAATCGAAATAGGGCTGACCGTAATTTGTGGATTTGCCGAAGAAATCGGTTTTGAGATATTTATCGTTGTTGTCGGTCTGCATAACGGCATAGTTTACGTCTGTGCCGCCGATTGAAACCCAACCTGCGATTTCGGGATTCTGCGAATAAAGAAGAGCAAAGGCGGGATTCATACCATCAGGGAAATCAATGTCGGGATAATCTTTTCTGACCTGCTCAAGAGGATCAACGTTAGACTGCACGGTGACAGTTGTGTCGAGCATTCCTGAAAGATTTTCGGTTTGCTTTTTGTGCCTCCAGGGTTCAATGACGTAGAAGTTGAGAAGATACCCGAGACTCAGAATAAGACATATGACGCTCGCAACGTAAACGATACTTCGGGTTACGTCGTTTGCGCTTTTTTTCTTTGGCTTTTTTGCAGGAACGGGATGTGTTGTTTCGGGGTTTTCGGAAACTGTATAAAACGTGCCGTTTTCTCTGAAGCCGTCAGGGTTAACGGCAATTAATTGCTCGATGACCGACGTCGCCGAATCGAAATCCGCAAATAAAACCTTTTTGCCTTTTCGCGAGGCGGCGTTTTTTGGATAATATTCCTCCAATCGGCAGGAGCTTTGTTTTTCTTTATCGTATGCAACGTATATAAATTTGTCATCCGAAAACTCTGCTTTGCCCGTTTCGTATTTGCCGCAAACAACGGTACCTATGGGGAGCGCCTGCGATGAATGGATAAAACCATCCGAGCCGTAACCGCAGTGCGGACAGCTTATGGCAGAATCTTCACATTTCCTGAAACAGGCAAGACAACGTTTCATTTTGTTGTTCCTTTGTTGTTTATTTCCTTGAAATTAATATATAACACTCGGCATTGCAAAAACAACGGTTTTGTGTTATTATTTTGTTAATTTATTTCGGAGGGCAGATATGGATAACGGATTTTTTGCGATGGCATCAAGAATGAAATATATAAATCGATGGGCTCTGATGAGAAATGAGCACAGCGAAAATTTGAGCGAACACAGCTTTGAGGTAGCGGTTATCGCTAACGCACTTGCGGTTATCGGTAACAAGCGTTTCGGCAAAAGCTATAATGCGGAAAGAGCCGCACTTCTCGGACTTTATCACGATATGCCCGAAACGTTAACGGGCGATATGCCGACCCCCGTTAAGTATTACAGCGAAGAAGTCAGGGCTGCTTACAAAACGGTAGAGGATAACGCTTGTAAAAGCCTTGTTGAAATGCTTCCCGAGGATTTCAGAGATGCGTTTGCACCTTTTTTGATTCCTGAAAAAGCAGACGATGAGCTTTGGAAACTCGTTAAGGCGGCTGATAAAATCAGTGCGCTTATCAAGTGCCTCGAAGAGAAAAAGGCAGGCAACAGTGAGTTCGTCAAAGCAGGAGAGGGCGTGCGAAAAAGCATTGGAAGTCTCGATTTGCCCGAGGTAAGGGTATTTATCGACGAATTCCTTCCTGCATATGAATTGACTCTTGATGATTTAAGATGATTAAAGACCGAGCAGTTTTCGTGCGTTTTCGCCGAGGACTGCTTTTTCATCTTCTTCGGAAAGACCGAAGCATTTTACGAGCTCGATATCCTGCCAAGGAGCGTTCCAGGGAGCGTCGCTGCCCATAAGGATTTTGTCTGCGCCGTGAATATCAATCAGTTCTTTTGCTTTTCTCGGTGTGAGCATACCGTAGCAATATGCGGTGTCGAGATAAACGTTTTTGCCGCAAAGATGTTCAAGAGTTTCGGGCCTTGCGCAAAGACCTCCGAAATGAGCCGCAACAACGGGAGCTCCGTTGAATGCAGGAAGAACACTTGCGAGTTTTTCGGGAGTGCAGTGCACGGGTTCGGGAAAGCCTATATCAAAACCGCAATGAAATACCGTAATCAGACCGAGTTTGCCGATTTTTTCGTATATAGGCAGCATCTTTTCGTCGTGAACAAAGAAACCCTGATAGTCAGGATGGAGCTTAACGCCCCTGATTCCGTTTTCTTTCAGTCGGTCAAGCTCTTCGAGTGCATCGGGACTGTCGTGGTGTACGCTTCCGAAAGGAATTATACCCTCAACGTCTTTGAGCGAAATTGCAAAATCATTAACGTTTTTCTGCTGTTTGGGATTTGTTGCAATATTGAGCACAACCGAGTAATCCACACCGTCTCGCTTCTGAAGTTCAAGCAAACCTGCGGTGCTGCCGTTGTGAAAAGGTTTTATTATTCCCGAGCGTTGGCAGAGTATCTCCATCGCTTTGGAGGCGATTTTATCAGGAAAACAGTGGGTATGAAAATCGATTATCATTGATTTCACCTTAATTTGCATTTAAATTTATATTATTTTATACCGAAATCAACGGTATATCAATACTCATTTTGCACGAAATTTAACGAAAATAACACACCATAATATAAATATAAAAAATATACTTGATATTTATTGATGTCTGTGATAAAATAACAACAGTAGGATTTAGTTTTGATTGAGAGTGGGGCGACCCGCTCTTTTGTTTATGCAAAAAACAAATTTCTCAAAAAGAAAAAAGGAGGATTTCACCATGGCAAAAGGTAAAGGCGGCAATACCGTAGCCGCAGTTTGGGAAATCGCAAAGCCCATTGCCGAGCAGCTCGGTCTTGAAATCTGGGATATCAGATTCGTCAAGGAGGGCGCAGATTGGTTCCTGCGTATTTTTCTTGATAAAGACGGCGGTATTTCAATCGAGGACTGTGAGAATATGAGCAGAGCGATTGATAAGCCCCTTGATGAAGCAGACCCCATCGAGCAGAGCTACT
>JAGBUT010000218.1 GCA_017630695.1 Clostridia bacterium | reverse complement strand
GGTTTCGCCGATAATCTCAATGGTAAAAGCCCTCTCTGAATCGGGTGAAACAAGAAGCATCTCCGTTGTTCCGCCTGAAACGTGGAAGGCGATGAATTTTTGATTGACAAGCTCCGTTTTTTTTGCGGAATAAAGAGCCGCCATAATATGACCGGATTGATGCGAAAAGCCGTAAACGGGTTTGCCGAGAGCCGCACCGATACACCTTGCGGCATTGACACCTACAAGGAAACAAGGCATATAAGAACCTTCGGCATCCCTCGGTTTTTCAGAAACACCGATTGCATCTATATCGGATTTCACACCGTCGAAAAGCTCTTCAACAAGGGGCCAGAGCCTTGCCGTATGATGAAAAACGGCATCACTCTGACGAAGCCCCTTTTCGCCTTCTTTGACCGGCAGAAGAAGCTTTTTCTGAACAACCTCTCCGTCACGGTAAAGTGCACACGAGGTTGTGTAATTGCTTGTATCGATACCGAGAGTAAGCATTATTTCTCTTCCTTTGATACGGAACGAAGGATACCGTTGACAAATGATTTGTCCTCTTCCGAAGCATATTTCTTGCAAAGCTCAACAGCCTCGTTAATTGAAACGCTGACGGGAATATCGTCAAAATAGAGAATCTCGCAAACAGCAAGGCGAAGCACTGCAAGAGCAACTTTTGAAATTCTGTTCATCTTCCAGCCGATGCAATATTTTTCAATTACGGGGTCGATGCTCTCAACGTTTTCCAACGTTTTGAAAGAAAGCTCCTTGACGAATGCAGTTTCACCGATAATCTCTGTTTCTACCGCAAGGTCATAAAGCTCCTGAAGCTCTGTTTCGGAATTGAAAGCCTTTTCGAAAATCAGGAAAAATGCCTGTTCTCTTTCTTCACGTCTTGTAAGCATTATAATCATCCCTCCAAGGGTTATTTATTTCAGAGTGATTATAACACTTATTTTAAAATAATACAAGAATAAAATATGAATATATACATAAAAAAATGAATATTTTTAATATTCCATTTCAATCAGCGTTATTTTATCAGCTGTAAGACCCGTTTGCTTGACTACTATTTCTTTAATCTGCACTACCGATAAATCATCGAGAGAGCCGTTTTCAACAATAATTTCAGCAACTCCTGCGTTGATGATAACAAGATTCTCACAACCGACCTTTGCAGAAATAAGGTTTTCAATATCGCATTCAAGAGTGATTGCCTTTGTGATATCAGTCAGAGCATCGGTTGCCTTTGCCACTGCTTCGGGAGAGGAATCGCTGTCTTTGATAATATCGTTAAGAGCTTCCGCAGCTTCATCCCTTGCTGTCTGTCTGCGAAGTTTTGCTCCCGAAAAATATTCGCCGGCAACCGCCTGCGCCGCAGGGTCATCAAGAGTTACATCGGTTGAAATAACGTATCTTGCATCACCGAGATTGGCTCCTTTATCAGCCGATTCAAGCGTTGGCTGATTACCTCCGCTGACGGCAGAATCAACCTTGGGCGACGTATAGTACTGGTTGATAAACACTGCCGCACCCAGGGCAATAACAAGAGTTGCAAGTAAAAGCTGTCTTTTTTTGAGAATCATTATAATCTCCTCCGTTGAATATCGTTTGTATATTATTCATTCATTTTAACAACACTCACCCGAGCTGAACTGATATCGAGCAGTGCCGTTACGGTTTCAACAATCTGTGCTCTTACGCTTTCGTTCCCTCCACCCTGACAAACAACCGCAACACCCCTGATTTTCGGTTCGGTTTTGCGGACAACGATGCCGTTTTCACCGTCACCGCTGTCAACGATAACGTATTCATCCTTCATTTCTCTGTTGCCGCCACCGTCTCCGTCAACGTCCTCACCGTAATCATAATTATGAAGATAAACGTCCTCTCATGAATTATCAAGAGTTATCATCACCTGCGTTGCCCCTGCACCGTCAATGCTTGATATTATTGAGGTTATCCGTTCTTCAAGACCAGAAACATAATCGTTGACCGAAACGTTATAAGCTGTCGTCTGCTCCGCTTTGACACCGTTTGATTCACCCTCGGAAAAGCTGCTTATGACCAGAAGCACAAGACCCGACGCAAAAAGAAGAATCACCGCAAGATACTTTTTATCAAGACCCGTTTTTTCACTGATGCGGTTCAGGATATCTACGATTTTTCCGATATTTTTCAAACTGAAATCCTTCCTTTATTTGCATTCAACAGTTACAGGTACACCGAGTTTTTTTTGCAATTTATCCGAAAACTCATTTGCAGAAGCCTTGTTTTCAGACGGTATAACAATATGTATATCTTGTATAATTATGCAACAATTATCATCAATATACAAATCTGTTTCAATCTCAAAATCATTTATTCCAACCTCCGAAGCAACGTCTTTAACGGCAATTCCGATTGTTTTTCTGCACGAATCCTCCATTTGTCTGCCGAGAGAGTGAGCCATTGCAGGTTCGTTTTGTTCAACAGAAAAGCCAATGAAATCGGCATCGGTTTCAAGTTTTGTGAGTGGTGAGCAAAGCACCGAAACAATAAAAATACCAATCACCGTT
>JAGBUT010000217.1 GCA_017630695.1 Clostridia bacterium | reverse complement strand
TGATCTTAAAAATCTTCTTTCTGCTTATGAGGTTCCTTCTTTTACTGACGGAACTGTTGCTGATGCTACTTATACGATTAATTTGTCAACACTTAATTATATTATTGTAGGTCCTAAAACGGATGATGCAAAAATTCTGGCACAGTTTCCTGCTCCCGGTGTGAAAGTAGCGAGAGAGTCTACGATAGTTTTATTTACTGACGTTGATGCTACTATTTCTCAGGTCAGAATGCCTGATCTTGAAGGCCTTTCCCTGGAAGATGCTCATGCGACTCTTGTTGGTATGGGTCTTAATATGAGAGCGTTCAGTCTGGGAACGGTAGTTGGTCAGAGTATAGAGGCAGGTACGTATATTGATAAGGGTAGTGTTATCGAACTTGACGTTATTGACGATGAGTCTGCTAATGCGGGCAATGATGCAGTTACGGAGAATTAGTTTTACGGAGGGTTTATGAGAGTCAGTGAAATTATCGGTAAAATAAAATATTCTTCTGTATGCGGTGATACGGACGTTGAAGTTTTTGACGTTTGTATTGATAACAGAATTTGTAAGCCCGGTGATGCATTCGTTTGTATTAAGGGGTTTGTAAGGGACGCACACGAGTTTGCAGACAGTGCGGTTTCTACGGGTGCTGCTGCTTTATTTGTTCAGGATGAAGGTAAGTTCCGCGAGCTGTGCGAGCGGGCAGAAAATGAAGGCTTTTGCGTTATATTGGTTGATGATACGCGAAAGCTTCTTCCTTTGCTTTCTGACGTTGTTTTCAGACATCCGTCAGGTGATCTGAATCTGATTGGTGTAACCGGTACGAAGGGTAAAACGACTACTACGTATATGATAAAGGCTATATATGACAAAGTCGGTATCAAAACAGGTCTTATAGGAACTATCTGTAATATGATAGGAGATGAGATTATTGCGACGGAAAGGACCACTCCTGAGGCGAACGTGACGCAGAAATTGCTTCGTGAGATGGTTGATAAAGACGTTGAGGTTTGCATTATGGAGGCTTCATCGCAGGGCCTTAATCTGAACCGCGTGGGTGGTTGTGAGTATAATACGGGTATTTTTACGAATCTTTCACCTGATCATATAGGACCTAATGAGCATAAGGATATGGATGATTATGCAAATGCCAAGTCGAAACTTTTTGCGATATGTAAAAAGGGTCTGATAAACGTTGACAGTCCTTACAGCGACGTGATGATAAAAAATGCGACGTGTGAAGTTTTTACGTACGGTATTGATAATGAATGTGATTTCAGAGCGGTAAACGTAAAGCTTTATAATGATTCTGTTGAGTATGACGTTTGCGGAAAATGTCCGACAATGCATATAAAGGTTTCTATTCCCGGTAAGTTTTCTGTGTATAATTCGCTTGTTGCCGTTGCGTGTGCTTATCTTGACGGCATTGATCAGGATGAGATTGCTGAGGCAATGAAGAACGTTGTTGTTTCGGGCAAGGCCGAGAACGTGCCTACGGGAAGAGATTTTTCTGTGATAATTGACTATGCGCATAATCCGGATAGTTTTATAAATATTCTGACTACTGTAAAGGCTTTTGCGAAGAGAACGGTATTTTTGTTTGGTTGCGGTGGTGACAGAAACAGACCGAGAGCGCTGATGGGAAAGACTGCAGGCGAATATGCTGATTTTACGATTATTACGTCGGATAATCCGAGAAGTGAGGATCCTGACTCGATAATTAAAGATATTGAAGTCGGAATAAAAGAAACCGGTGCGGAATATGTGTGTATTACGGACAGGGCAGAGGCTATTCGTTATGCGGTTTTAAATGCTAAGCCGGGTGATGTGATTGTTCTTGCCGGTAAAGGCCATGAAACGTATCAGATTTTTAAAGATAAGACGGTTCATTTTGACGAGAGAGAAGTTGTCGCAGAGGCACTCTCTGAACTCGGAGGTTAATTTTTATGATGTATGCTGGTGCGATTGCCGAGGCTATCGGTGGAAAATTGATAGGAAATCCCGATGCGGAATTTGAGTATGTTGTTACGGATTCAAGGCTTATAACGGAAGAAAATGCTTCGAAAAGTATATTTGTTGCGATTGTCGGAGAGGTTTTTGACGGTCACGGATATATCGGTGCAGTTGTTGAGAAGGGTGTTAAGGTTGTTCTTTGCAGCAAAGTTCCTGATACTCTGTGTGATTCGGTGATTTTAGTTGAGAACACACTTGAGGGATTGGGAAAAATTTCATCGGTTCACAGATCGGGTTTTGATATACCTGTGTGTGCTGTTACGGGCAGCGTTGGTAAGACTTCGACGAAAGAGATGATTGCGGCGGTTCTGTCGAATACGTTTAATGTTCTTAAAACCGAGAAGAATTTCAATAATGAAATCGGTCTGCCGATGACGTTGCTTCGTATGAATGAGTCTCATACTGCGGCAGTTGTTGAAATGGGTATGCGCGGTTTGGGGCAGATTGAATATTTGTGTAACTTTGCACTTCCGACAATCGGTGTTGTGACAAATATCGGTGTGGCTCATATGGAATTGCTTGGTTCACGTGAAAATATCTTTAAGGCTAAACTTGAGATTGCTTCAAAGCTTCCTGATGGTGCTCCGCTTGTTTTGTGGGGTGATGATGAATTTTTGTCCGATAAAGATGCCGTTTTGAAAGAGGCGGCAAAATACGGAAAGAATGTTGAGGTTGTTTATTTCGGTACCGGCGAAAATTGTGATTTTCGTGCTGTTAATATAGAAGTCGGTGAAGATAGTTTAAATTCTTTTGACGTTGTGACCCCGGCAGAAAACGGCAGAGTTTCGTTGAAAGTTCCGGGCAGACATAACGTTATAAATGCTGTTGCAGCTATCGCTGTTGCAATGAAGTGCGGTGCAACTCTTGATTCGTGTATAAATGCACTCGAAAGTTATTATGGCGACGGCATAAGACAGAACATTATAAAAAAAGACGGCATAACAATAATTGATGATACATATAATGCCGGTCCGGAGTCTATGAAGGCTTCTCTTTCTGTTTTGTGTGCGATGAAGAATCCGGGCAGAAAGATTGCTGTTTTAGGTGATATGCTGGAGCTTGGTAAAACTTC
>JAGBUT010000216.1 GCA_017630695.1 Clostridia bacterium | reverse complement strand
CTTAAAGAAGCTCTCAAGGGTGAGGATATCAACCTCATCAAGAGCCGTCAGGAAGAACTCACACAGAAGTTCTACGAGGTTTCCGAAAAGCTCTATAAGGCTGCTCAGGAAGCTGCAGCAGCTCAGGGCGGTGCAGCACCCGGTGCAGACGCAGGCTACACAGAAGCTGATTTCACCGACGTTGACGGTCAGTAAGATAACGGCAGATAATCAGGGCGGCCTCGTGCCGCCCGATAGCTGTCTTTGTTATTCCACTAAAAGGAGAAAACTCCCTTGCAAGATAAAAGAGACTATTATGAAGTCCTCGGTGTTCAGAAAGGTGCATCCGATGACGAAATAAAAAAAGCATACAGAAAAAAAGCCAAGGAGTATCATCCCGACCTTAACCCCGGTGATGCTCAGGCGGAAGCTAAATTCAAAGAGGCAAACGAAGCATACGAAGTGCTTTCCGACGGTCAGAAGCGTGCTCGTTACGATCAGTACGGTCACGCAGGTGTTGACCCTAACTACGGTGCGGGCGGTGCAGGCTACGGTGGTGCAGGCGGTTTCGATTTTGATCTTGGAGATATATTCGGCTCATTTTTTGGCGGAGGCTTCGGTGGCGGTTTCGGAGGCGGCAGGCAGGCAAATCCCAATGCTCCCCGAAAAGGCGAGGATATTCAGACGAGAGTTACCATTTCGTTTGAGGAAGCTGCAAAGGGTTGCAAGAGAACGGTTGATATCAACCGTGTTGATTCTTGTACCGAATGCGGCGGCACGGGTGCAAAAGCTGGCACAACCGCAAGTAATTGTCCCGAATGCGGTGGCAGAGGCTACGTAACCGTTGACCAGAGAACACCTTTCGGCATTATGCAGTCGCAGAAAACTTGCCCCCGTTGTTCGGGTCAGGGCAAGGTTATAAACGATCCCTGCTCAAAGTGTCACGGAGCAGGCAGAGTTTCTTCAAAGGCTTCGGTTGAAGTGAACATACCTGCAGGTATCGATGACAGACAGATTTTCACTGTCAGAGGTGCAGGAAACGCAGGTTCAAACGGCGGTCCCAAAGGCGATCTTAAAGTAGGCGTTTTTGTAAGACCTCATCCGAAGTTTGAACGTGACGGCTACAACGTCTGGTATGAGCAGAAGGTCAGCTTCACTCAGGCTGCACTCGGTGACAGTATTATAATCCCCACCATTGACGGTGACGTTAAATTCGATTTGCCTTCGGGAACACAGTCTGAAGCTGTGTTTGTTCTTAAAGGCAGAGGCATTCCCGTTCTCAATGGCAGAGGCAAGGGCGATCAGCTTGTTAAAATCATCGTTGAGATACCCAAGGATCTTACTCCTCGCCAGAAAGAACTTATGCTTGAACTCGAAAAGGAATTGGGCGTTCAGCGCGGTGCTGCTCCCGGTTCAAAGAAAAACGGATTTTTTGATAAATTCAAGAATCAGAAATAAATAATCAGCCGTGTTGAAATAACACGGCTTTTTGGTGATAATTATGAAATTTGATGCAATTGTTTTTGACCTTGACGGTACACTTATCGACACTCTCGACGATCTTATGGACAGCGTGAATTTTGCACTTGATAAGTTCGGTTTCCCGTCAAGAAATATTGATGAAATCCGTTCCTTTGTCGGCAACGGAGTGAAAAGACTTGTTTATCTCAGCGTGCCTGAAGACACTGATGAGGCAACAAGCGAAAAGTGCCTTGAAATCTTCAAGGAGCACTATAAAGGTAACTCAAAAAACAAGACTGCACCCTATGCAGGCATTCAGGATATGCTTTCAAAGGTTAAGGCTGACGGCTATAAAACTGCGGTTGTTACAAACAAAATTCAGGATGCGGCAATCGAAATCATCACCGATTTCTTCGGTGATAAGATTGACGTTATCATTGGTCAGATTGACGGTGTTGCACAAAAGCCCGAACCTGACGGTGTATGGCTTGCTCTTGAAAAGCTCGGTGCATCGAGAGATAAGGCGGTCTATATTGGTGACTCCGAGGTTGACTGTATGACAGCACACAACGCAGGTCTGCCATGCATCGGTGTTACGTGGGGTTTCAGAAGCAGAGAAGTGCTTGAGGAAAATAATGCCGAATTTATCGTCGATTCGCCCGAAAAAATCGCAGATTGCCTGCAATAATTCTATGTTTGCACAATCTGTCGGGTGTTGACAAAACAATGACCCCGATATATAATTATTAAGTCAATAAAATATGTCCTTATTCAGAGAGGCAGAGGGACAGGCCCTGAGAAGCCCGGCAACCTGTGTTATGCAAGGTGCTAATTCCTGCGGAGTTAATCCGGAAAATAAGGTGTTTTCAACCGCTGAAGACTCCTTCGGCGGTTATTTTTTGAGGACTGTAGTTGATAGTTAAAAGAGAAAGGTAAAATTACACGATGGCACATTATTTCTTTACGTCCGAATCCGTAACAGGCGGACATCCTGACAAAATCTGCGACCAGATTTCCGATGCAGTGCTTGACGCTATTCTTGCTCAGGACCCTATGGGCAGAGTTGCTTGTGAAACCTGCTGCACAACCGGTATGGTTCTTGTTATGGGTGAAATCACAACAACAGCAGATATCGATATCCCCAAGCTCGTAAGAGAAACAGTTAATGAAATCGGCTATAACAATGCTGAATACGGCTTTGACTGCAACACCTGCGCTGTTATGACAGCTCTTGATAAGCAGTCAGGCGATATTGCAATGGGCGTTGACAGACTCGGCGCAGGCGATCAGGGTATGATGTTTGGCTTTGCTTGTGATGAAACTCCCGAGCTTATGCCTCTTCCCATCTCACTTGCTCACAAGCTTTGCGCAAAGCTTACCGAAGTGCGTAAGAACGGCACACTCGGTTATCTCCGTCCCGACGGCAAGAGCCAGGTAACAATCGAATATGACGAGAACAACAATCCCGTCAGAGTTGATACTGTTGTTATCTCCTCACAGCACGCTGCGGACGTAACTCTCGAGCAGATCAGAGAAGATATTGCAGAAAAGGTTATCAAGGCAACAATTCCTGCTGATATGATGGATGAAAACACAATCTTTCACATCAACCCCACAGGCAGATTCGTAACAGGCGGTCCTATGGGTGACAGCGGTCTTACCGGCAGAAAGATTATCGTTGATACATACGGTGGATATGCTCGTCACGGCGGCGGTGCATTCAGCGGCAAAGACCCCACAAAGGTAGACCGTTCCGCAGCTTATGCAGCACGTTACGTTGCAAAGAATATCGTTGCGGCAGGTCTTGCATCAAAGTGCGAGGTTGAACTTGCATATGCAATCGGTGTTGAACAGCCCGTTTCCGTTTTTGTTGATACTTTCGGCACAGGCAAGCTTGCAGATACCGAAATTTCGGATATCGTCAACAAGCTCTTCGACCTCAGCCCCGCAGGCATCATCAAGGCTCTCGATCTCAGAAAGCCCATCTACAAGCAGATTGCGGCTCTCGGTCATATTGGCAGAACAGACGTTGATCTTCCCTGGGAAAGAACAGACAGAGTTGATGACATCAAGGCTGCAGCAAACATCTGAAAATAAATTAATCCGCTGACAAAAAAGTCAGCGGATTTTTTGCTTTTATTATCCTTTTCTTTCAAGAAACTCCTTATAAAGCTTCTCTTTGTATTCGTCGGTGTATTCGTAGCACCAAAGCCAATAAATTCCGTTGAAGTCCTCAAATGTTTCGTCGGGCAAAACCTTTGTCTGGCCGAATTTATAGGGCAGGGGAATTTCAACCGCACCGTTTGATGCAATGTAATATTCTTTT
>JAGBUT010000019.1 GCA_017630695.1 Clostridia bacterium | reverse complement strand
TGAAATACCTGATTATATTACTGTAAACAGTGAAACTGTTACTATCAATGTAATCGGATTTGATCTGACTTATCAGTGGTATTGGAATAATAAGAAATCAACTGAGGGTGGTACACCGATTAAAAACGCAAACGGTAAGTCTTATATTTTCACACCCGATGATACAGCGCCATATTACTATTGTGAAATAACGCACCACGACACCGACAAAGACGTTATTATTTATTCCGATATTATCACCAAGGATTCAACACCTGCAGATTACACAGAATACTATAAAGCTGTTGAAACCGCAAAATCAATTGACAGAAGCCTTTATATCAACATTGATATACTTGATGAAGCTCTTGCAGTTGACGTTTCGGAAAGATATTCCTGCGAACAGGAATTTGTTGACAAACAGACTCAAGCAATATACGATGCAATAGCTAATCTCAAACATAACGGTGCGCAGACAATCGTAATCAATATTACAGAGAGTGAAATATGGCTATTCAACGTTGAAAAGCTGACTCATTTCATTAATCCGATTAACGCAAACTGCTCTGATATAATCTGGAGCAGCGAGCAAAACAAAGATACAATTCTGCTTTATAAAAACGGTTACGTCAGATTTATTAAACCGGGTGAAGCAACAATTAAAGGTGAAGTTATAAACCCTGACGGAGAAATCATATCTGCAACAATCAATATCAGTTGCAAAGCCTCCCTCATCGATAAGATATTCGGTATATTTATGAGACCGTTCTGGTTAATTCAGTATTATTCGTCGGATTTAAAAATTGAATAAAAAAAACGCATTATCAGTCAGATGATTGATAATGCGTTTTTTTATTAATCGTTAAGGTTGAACCGGAACGGGATGTGACTCGTTAACGTGCTCAATGGTGATGAAATTATTTCTCTTGGCATAAGCCCACTTCATACCATAAACATTGCGAAGAGAATCAACGGGAATATAAAGCTGACCTTCATTGCCTCTGTAAACGGGAGCATCAAGCTTGATTTCGCCCTTATCAGAAAAAGCGATATCGCTATTTTCGGTAAACGTAGCTTCTTTACCGTAAACCTTACCGTAAACCTTGCCCTCTTCTCTTCTGACCTCGCCACAGATAAATCCGAGAAGAATTGCAACGGGGATATACCACATACCGTCTTTAAATTCAGGCGGAGTTGATGAAGCACAGAGACCAAGGTCAACACCCTTATAATACATTCTTGTTCTGCCCTCACCGAATACGGGAGCAACTCTGTAGGGTCTGATTTCATCTTTGGATTTATCTACAAGACATTCATCAACCGTTCTTCCGTCATCAAGATTAGCGGTCATAGTAACTTTATCACCGTCAATCTCAATCAGTGCATACATACTGACAGGCTCTTCCTGTGGGTAAAATGAGGAATGCCAGACTTTATCACAAGTCTTTGTTCCGGGAGGATTTGCGTGAGCGTTGCCGAGTTCATAATGAATTGTACCTTGTGAAGGTCTGTCATAAATCTCTTCATTTTTGATAGGATAGCTTCTCGAGAAATTATGCTCGTGACCGGAGAAAAGGATATCAAGCTTCTCCATGCATTCACGCATCATAGGATAAGCATCGTCATTGGCGAGGTTGGGTCCTGCATAATAAATCGGGAAATGATAGCTGCCGAATTTCCAGGTCTTATTGCTTGAATCGATATCTTTAGAAGCCCATTCATTACAAAGTTCGGGTTCATTTACACCAAAAACAACAAAATGAGCATTACCGTAATCAAAAGAATAATTTTCAGTCTGCCAACCCTCGGGGCCGTTTTTCGGATATGAATACTCAAGCTGAGTATTAAAGAATTCAGCAGGTTCAGCATAATATCTGCCGACCTCATTGGGGAAATATTCCTCAAAACCTCTGTTATCGTGGTTACCGCAGCACATCATATACGGAACGTGCTCAACAATACCTTTCATACCCTCAAACATAGCATTCCATTGAATTTCATGCTGACCACAGTTTGTGTTATCGCCTGCTGTGAGAATAAATCTCACTTCGGGATGCTTTGCAAGAGTGTCTTTGAGAAACTTATTGAGAGCAGAATAATCGGGATCGTAATGATCGTTATCCTTCTGATGGTCTGAAATCGTAATGAAGCTGAACTTTGTGAGATCTTCTTCCTGCGTATCAAACCAGAATTCCTCGCTGCGGTTTTTATCATCACCGCAAGTATAATAATATCTTGTTCCTGCTTTAAGATTTTCAATTTTTGTAAAGAAAATATTGCTGATATTAACGTCACTCTTAAAAGGCTTTACAATAGCTGCGGCAGTCTTTTTTTCACCGTCTTTTTCATAATACTCAACGTAACCGCTTTCAATTTCTTTGCACATACGCCAAGTAACAGTCATAGTATATCTCGCATCATCGGAAATGCTGAGCATAATATGATCAGGTTTTTCTGTTGCAAATCTGTAATTGGGTGTTCTTTCCATAAAGCACCTCTTATTTCATATAAATTTTAAACAAACGAGCTCCGTGGCTGTTAACGTCGGCCGAGAACAAATCGGACGTTTCAGTATATTTACAATGAGACCACATATCCCAGATAACGTAATCATTACCGCCCATAGCAATATCCGTAACGTCAAATTCGATTTCTCTGACGTCATCATCGGTATTGAAGAATGCAACGTATTTGCATCCGTCGCCTTTTGAAGTCCAGATGATTTCACCCTTGCCGTCTGTTTCTTTGCGACTGAATTGCTTTGCACCGCAAGAATTTTTTAGCATATTAATGAGTTCTGAATTCTGAAGCAATGACAACGTGAATTCATCATTATCACGCATTTCACCGCCCATCATAAGAGGTGAACGGAAAATGCTCCAAAGAGTCATCATCGTTATCTGTTCATCGTGTGAGAATCTTGTGTATCTCGCTCTGTATTCAGGGAGTTTTTCGGTAAGCTGAATTCTGCCGAGAGGAAGCATATCGCAATCGGGCCAAGCACCCTCCTGAACATAATCCTGCCAATCATAGCATTTATTGAACATATCGTGAAGTTTATCCCATGAATCCCAGAAATCTCCCGTCATACGCCACATATTTGCGTTGGCGGCAAGGTGTTCGTGCTCCCAGACGGGTGCAGGGCCGGGTGAAAGACTGAGAACCATATCTCTGCCGCATTTATCAATAGCTTTTCCGAGCATTTCAATTTCTTTTCTTGCAGAATAAGGATTGTCGGGGAACATTTCTGTGTTGGCAATATCGTCGCACTTGATGTAGTCAACATCCCAGGAAGCGTAAAGCTCAAATATTGAGTCATAATATTCCTGCGCGCCCTTTTTGTC
>JAGBUT010000215.1 GCA_017630695.1 Clostridia bacterium | reverse complement strand
TGAAAGACCGCCGTTTTCACCGATAACTTCATATTCAAGAGAGGCTTCACGAACGCCCTTGCGCATTCGTTTCACGGTGTAGGTTTTGTTCTTCTGTTTGTCTCTGAAAAGCAAATCCTTGAGAACTGCGCTTTTTTCAGCGGGAGTTCCTTTGACGATTGCGTAATATCTCTTTTTTATCAGATTTTGTTCCGCCTGCTTTGAAAGAGCTGCAGCCGCTTTTGAGCTTTTGGCATAGACCATTATTCCTGCGGTTTCTCTGTCAATCCTGTGAACGGGATAAGCCTGAGCTTTTTCGCCGTTTTCTTCAAAATGAGAGTTCAGCAGAGAAATCATGTCTGCTCCCTCGCCGTTCTGGCTGAGAATTCCTGCGGGTTTGAAGCAGACGACTATATGTTTATCTTCAGTCAATATTTCCGTTTTCAATTCGGTTCAACCGCCTTTTCCGGCTTTTTCTGAGTGCGAATTTGATTCCGTCGGTAACGAGCCAGAGTTGGCTTGCAAGGTGAAGAGAGTCTTCTCTCATGCCTGTTCTGAACCATTCGGAAATAACGCCTACAAGAGCATAGAGATGATAGGATGCAATGAAATCAATGTCTTCTTCGGGTATGTCAATACCCTCGGATTCTCGCTTAACAACCTCAATCAGAATTTCCTTGCAGACTCTGTGCATATAGTTTTCAAGATAATCGTAGCTTCGTGAAGCGCAGATGTTGTTGATGATTTTTCGGTGGCTCTGGGCAGTGTTGGCAACCTTGATGAAAGCGGCAACCCATGATGCGCCGTCTCTGTGAGCTTCGGTGAGAACGTTGAGCTCTTTTTTGAAAACTTCTTCAAGAAGATCGTAGATATCGCAGTAATAATAATAGAAAGTGTTGCGGTTGATATCGCAGGTTTCAACGATATCTCTGACTGTGATTTTATCAAACGACTTGTTGGTAAGCAGTTCAATAAAAGTGTCGTAAATAAGTTTTTTTGTGTCTTTCTGCACTGTACCCCTCCGTTCGTTTATATCAAAATAAGACAATTTTTTGTGATTATGAACATATTATATCATAATGTAACATCAAATTCAACTGTGCAAACCTCAAAAAATGTGGGTATTGACAAGACCCCCTCTTTTTGGTTAAAATGTATATATTATAAAGGAGGTTTTTCGCAATGAATAACTTTAAGAAGATTTTGAGCGTTATCCTTTCTGCAGTTATCATGATGCAGGCAGGCGATCTTTGCGTTGCAAACGCAGGCGCAGACGAACCCATCCCCGACTACACAATCGTTTCTCCTTATGCAGACGTTATCTGGAGCGGCGAAGGTGCATGGGGTGCATACAAAGGCTCACTCCATTCACACACAACCTACAGCGACGCTGACGACACTCTTCCCGTTATGGTCAAAGAAGCATATAACCAGGATTATGATTTCCTTGCAATCGCTGACCACGGCATCACAGGCGTTGATTGGGACCAGACTCCCGCAATTCAGCCCCTCTATCTTTATCAGTATCTCATCGATAACCCCTATGAGCATCTGACAACCGAGGAATACGAAGCAATCAAAGGCGGAACATACCCTCTTTATGACGGCACAATCAGAAACAAAAAGATGGTTCCCGTTCTCGGCGCAAACGAACTCAACAACCTTTCACTCACAAAGAACCACGTTAACGGCTTCTTCCTTGCTCCCGATAAGGGCAATGGCTTTGCAGGCGGTGACAACGAATACGGTTTTGACAAGGCTCTTAAGTATATCGACGAAAACGGCGGTCTTTCACATATCAACCATCCCGGCGACTGGCTCAGATCAAACGATAACCCCGAAATCGTCAATGACCCCGAAAGCATCAAGTTCTTCGGCGATCTCATTCTCAAATATGATTCATGCCTCGGCACAGAAGTGCTCAACGAAAGAAACGGCACAACAGGCTACGACAGAATCCTTTGGGATAACCTTCTCATGTATTGCCTTCCCTACGGCAAGAACGTTATCGGCTTCAGCAACACCGACGCTCACAACACCGACAACGTTGACACATCCTACAGCTACTTCATGATGGAAAAAAACAACGTTGATAACATCAAGAAGACAATGCAGAGCGGGGCATTCTTCGGCGTTACAACAAGACTCCGTCCCAACGACAAAATCGGTCCTTACGAAGAAATCGATTGCATGAACAAAGGCATTCCCTGCCCCATGTTCACAAGCCTCACAGTTGACGGCCACAAGATCACCGTTACTGCAAAGGAAAGCAAGACTGTTCAGTTCATTGCAAACGGCAACGTTATCTTCACAAAAGATATCGGCACAGAACCCGTTACTCTTGACCTCGACACAATCGAAGGTGTTGAAGATTTCAAGTATGTCAGAGTTGAGCTCTTCGGCGACGGCGGTCTTTGCTACAGCCAGGCTCTCGTTATTGACAGAGGCGAAGCACCTCTCGAATTCGTTGCAGAAGAGTTAAGCCCCATCGAAGCAATCTGGAACTACATCAGAGGCACAATTTTCTATGCACTCATCTTCGAAATCATCGATCTCTTTTAATTGAATTTTAAGGCGGAGGCACAGCTTCCGCCTTTTTTCTTTGCCGAAGCAAAAAACCGCCGAGCGCTCGGCGGTTTTTCTTTTGTCCCCAATGAAAGGATATGATTATGATTGAATACTGTTTTATGCTGCAACGGGGGAATTGTCTGTCACCATAAGAATTCCTGTTGCTACTGAAAGTGTGATAACGATTGTTGCGAATACTGCCATTTTTGTTCCCTCCGTGTTTGTTTTTTGTTATGTCTGTATTATATCACCGCAATCTTTAAGAAAAAAGCAGTTAAATCATTAAGAAATTATTAAGGAAATTCTAAACCGCATTTATTTTTTTACCGTAATTTCATAAATTGGTAATTGTAGGAATGATATATATATGATATAATTGAAACAGACTTGAATAAGGGGTGACGCAGATGAGTAAAAAACCGAAGAAAAAAGAACTTCCGAAATCCGTTGTTGCAATTGTTTGCTCGGTTATCTGTGCGGTTACTGTTGCCGCTATTTTTATCATGGCAAAATCTGCATCCGAAAAACAAAAAGCACCTCAGGATTATACATTTGACACCAAAGGCTTTGAATCCGTTATGTCGGTCACCTGCCTCAACGAAACAATGGCGGTTTACACCGATGCGCAGACCGGCAAGGTTGGAATCATGACCCTTGGCGGTGAAATTACCGAAGAAGCGCAGCACAACAAAATCACGGTCTGCAGCGATTTATGGAGAAACTTCAGATACATCGTTGAAACTCCGCTTTCCGAATATCTTCTGCTTGCCGATGCAGAGACAAAAACCGTCACAAGCAGGCAGTATCACGGCTTGACTGAGCCTGAGCAGATTCCCTGCTGGAGCGAGGTCGGCAAACACCTTGCGTGGACTGATGCAGACGGCTATCAGGGCGAAATCGAAAAAGGCGACCTCGGTCTGCCGAGAGGTCTTTATCCCGTTGCAACCTCGCTTGAAGCGGGCGCAAAATGGGGCTATGTCAGCAACGTGCTCCGCCTTGAAATTGCCGCTCTTTATGACGGCGCAATGGATTTCTCCGAAGACCTTGCGGCTGTTTGTCAGAACGGAAAATGGGGCTACATCAGAACCTCGGGCGTGACGGCAATTCCTTTTGAGTTTGATTCGTGCTCCTATGCCGACGCAATGGGCAGAAATTGCGCATTCGGCTTCAGAAACGGTCTTGCGCCTGCCTGCAAAAACGGCAAATACGGCGTTATCAACTCTAAAGGCGAAACAGTTGTTGACTTCGTTTTTGATGCAATTCTTCAGGGTGAAAACGGAAAATATATCGCAATGCAGGGCGGCACATGGGGCGTTATCACAATCAGCGAAAAGCTCGTGGCTGCAAACGCAACAACAACCACAACCCTGCCCGTCAACAACGACCCCGCAATCGCAAAGGGCGATTATCTTGTCAACACCTCGGGAAGCGTGCTCAACCTCAGAGCCGCAACAGATGTCAAC
>JAGBUT010000214.1 GCA_017630695.1 Clostridia bacterium | reverse complement strand
CACACGCCCCTCAAACGTGCGCGTCTGCCGATTCCGCCACTCTCGCATATCTTTCTTGTTCGCTTGGAACGTTGCCTATTATAGCAAATGAAAGCGGCGTTGTCAAGCCTTTTTTAAAACTTTTTTTAAAATTTTTTATAATTCTTTTTTGGGATATTTTCAGCCCTGAAACAGTCTCTTTATTGCTCCGCTACCCCTTGTGCAATTTCCTTGAAAACGGGCGCACAGCTCACCGCACCTTCGCCTCCGTTTTCTTTCAGAATCACCACTGCATACTTCGGATTATCCGCAGGGAAATACCCTGCAAACCACGCATTATAAATCTCCTCACCGTTTACCGATTGGCCCGTTTGTGCAGTTGCCGTTTTGCCCGCAACCGCAATAGACTCTGCTCTCGCTCTGCTTCCGCTTCCGTTTTCAACAACCGTCAGAAGAAACCTCTGAAGCAGCTCTGCCGTTTCCTGCGAGATTATCTGCCGACGCTCCGAATAACTGCTGATTCTGATAAGATTACCCTGCGAATCCGCTTCACCCTCAATGAGATAAGGATTGACCGTCTGTCCGCCGTTTGCAATCACCGACATCATCGTACATATCTGAACGGGGGTTGCCGACAATTCTCCCTGACCGAAGGCAAGATTTGCCGTTGCCGCCTTTGAATCCACCTTATCGGGCAGATTGCCGCCTTTTGACCTGAGCGAATCCGCAAATACCGTTTGTTCGCCAAATCCGAACGCTTTTGCCGTTTCGATTATCTTTTCTGCTCCGACCTCAAGTGCAAGAGAAATAAAATAAGTGTTGCACGAATGCGCAAGGGCTGTTTCCATATCAATCAACCCGTGACCGTCTTTTTTATGGCAATTGAAAGTCACTCCGTTGAGGGTGACGTTCCCTTTGCATTCATAGGCATAGCTGCTGTCAATTCCGTTTTCAAGAGCCGCTGCGGCTACAACGGGTTTGAACACCGACCCGACACTGAATGCTGAAAACGCTCGGTTAATCAGCGGTGAATCGGGGTCGTTCAGCACGGAGGCTATACTGCTTCGGTCAAAGTCGGGTCTTGAAACACACGCTCTGATTGCTCCCGTGTGAACGTCCATCACAACAGCCGCCGCACAAGTTCCACCCGATTCATCAAGTGCTTTTTCAGTAATACGCTGTATATCTCTGTCAAGCGTCAGAACAACGCCGGATTTCGGAAACACGTTGCCGAAAACCCGAACCTCTTCTCCGAGAAGCACTCTGCCGTTTGCATCCGTTGACACCCTTGCGTAAACCTCGCTCTCTGAATCCGAGAGCAAAGCATCAAACGATTTTTCAACACCGCTGACTCCCCTGCCGTCACCTCCGAGATATCCGATAATATGACAAGCAAGAGAATCATATCTCTCGGGATAACTCACAACCGTTAAGTCATCACCGCCTGATATATCCCCTTTCACCCTGACTGCAACGCTCTCACCGGAAGAGAGTTTCTTTCTGACAGCGGAAAACAAACGGGAATCCAGCTCCGCTTCAAGAATAAAAATCGATTTGAGCGTGGGTTTTGCAATCGCAACAAACGATTCACCGCAGTTTGTAAGCGGTTTCATATTACAGTCATATACCGTGCCTCGGAGCGTTGCGATATCAAGTCTGACTCCTGATGAAGAAACTCCTGCCGCAACCGTCTGAAAGGATATCTGATTGATTCTGAATATGAGGAAACCAAACACCGCAACCAACATCAGAAAAACACATACTGCTCTCTTTTTCAAAAAAATCACTCCCCGAGGATATCTTTCCACGGGGAGTGAACATTATTTATACGTTGAATCTGAAAAGAACTACGTCGCCGTCTTTCATAACGTATTCCTTGCCTTCGCTGCGTACAAGTCCCTTTTCTTTTGCTGCGGCAATTGAACCGAGCTCGATGAGGTCCTCATAAGGAATAACCTCTGCTCTGATGAAACCTCTTTCAAAGTCACTGTGAATCTTACCTGCTGCCTGAGGTGCCTTTGTGCCCTTTGTGATTGTCCAAGCTCTTACTTCAGGCTGACCTGCTGTAAGATAGGAGATGAGGCCGAGAAGTGCATAGCTCTTTTTAACAAGAAGGTCGAGACCGCCTGTTTCAACGCCGAGCTCTGCAAGGAAGATTTCTTTTTCCTCCTTATCGAGAGAAGCAATTTCAGCCTCAAGCTCTGCACAGATGGGAAGCACCTCACTGCCCTCTGCTGATGCGATTTCGCAAACCTTCTTATAATGATTATTCTTATCAAGACCGCCTGCAAAGTCACTCTCACTCATATTACAAGCATAAATAACGGGTTTTGCAGTAAGAAGAGCAACCTCTGAAAGCCAAGCCTTTTCGTTATCGTCGCATTCAACGTTTCTTGCAGGAACGTTGTTTTCGAGTTCGGAGAGAAGTCTCTTGAGGAATTCAAGCTCGCCTGCAAGAGTTTTATCGCCCTTGAGAGCCTTTGTTACTCTGTCAATTCTGCGCTCTACCATTTCCATATCGGAAAGAATGAGCTCAAGGTTGATTGTTTCGATATCTCTTTCGGGGTCGATGGTTGCGTCAACGTGAACGATATCGTCATCCTCAAAGCAACGGACAACGTGGATAACGGCATCAACCTCACGGATATGTGAAAGGAACTTATTGCCGAGACCTTCGCCCTTTGATGCACCTCTTACAAGACCTGCGATATCAACGAATTCGATGAAAGCAGGAGTGATTTTAACGGGATTATAAAGCTCTGCGAGTTTATCGAGTCTTTCATCAGGCACTGAAACAACGCCTACGTTGGGCTCGATTGTGCAGAAAGCATAGTTTGCAGACTGTGCGCCCGCATTTGTGATTGCATTGAAAAGAGTGCTCTTGCCGACGTTGGGCAGACCTACTATACCAAGTTTCATTTTATAATTTATCTCCTTGCGTTTCTTTTTATCCTTGTGATTATATCACATCATCTGAGTTTTAACAAGGGAATAAATAAATTTATCTTCAAAAGTTTTTGTTACAAACCGCATTGAGCAAAGTCATACAAAAAACATAAACATTGCGTATTGTAAATCGAGATAACAAAAGTTAAAATAAAAACATAGTAAAGGAGGTCATAAAATGGCAAAGATAATTTCCGTACCGCTTGCAATAATTATGAGCATCGTTTCCCTGTTTTTCCCCGCAAAAACAGAAAAGCCCGATGAAGCTCAATGGAACACCAACTATCCTTACGTTTTCGTTCACGGTCTTATGGGCTGGGGTGAATACGATGCACATTATAAGATTATGCCTTATTGGGGAATGTTTGGCGGTGAGCTTCTCAGCAAGATCGAAAAAAACGGCTACGAGTGCCACGGTGCATCCGTTTCGGGTACCGCCAGCGCCTGGGACAGAGCCTGCGAACTGTACGCTCAGCTTACGGGAAGCGTTGTTGACTACGGCAAAGTTCACAGTGAATATTGCGGTCACGACAGATTCGGTAAAGACTATACGGGCAAGGCACTTATTGAAAAATGGGATTCCGAAAACAAGATTAAT
>JAGBUT010000213.1 GCA_017630695.1 Clostridia bacterium | reverse complement strand
TCTCATCGTAATTAAATCAAAAAGAAACGGAGTTCGCTTAATCTGCTGAACTCCGTTTCTTGAAAACAGGTGTTTTATGAAAAAAAGATTTATTGCAATCGGTCTGGTTGTTATTCTTGCAGTTTCGTTAACTGTTTTTGCAGTGATAAAATTCAGAAATGCAAAATCCGATGAACCCGCAACCGTTCCGTTCCAGAACGCACAGTTGGGTGTTACCGTTGACGGTTGGCTGAAAGTTATTGAAATCAATGAATATAACGGGGTACTTGCTGTTGTGGCAGAAAATGTTTCTGACAGCGACGTTGAGTATGCCGTGCTTACCGTCAAAACTAAAACCAACACGCTGACTTTCACCGTTTCTGTTATGCTTAAAGGGATGAAGGCTGTGCTTCTGTGCAATGAATCAGTCGCTTGTGACCCGAGCGAAGTTTATACAGCGTGGCAGATAAAGGATAAAATCTTATTCGAATCATCACCTGTAATGAACGAAGATAAGCTTGAGGTTATTTTGGCGGACGGCTCAATATCTGTCAAGAATATTTCAGGTGAAGATATAGAGTCCGATATAGTTATTTGCTATAAAGATAAAAAAGATGATTTGCTCAATGGCAGTGTTACCTACAGGACCCGATTGAAAGGTCTTAAAGCAGGCTCAAAGACTTTTATTAAAGCCTCGGAGCACAACGCGGAAAACTGTCAGATTATTTTTACGGATTATGATAGTTAAAAAATACAAAATCGGCGAAGTTGTGCTTGAAATCGTTTCACAATCCGATTTTCAGAATGCAGAGCCGTATTCACTGTTTTTATATGACGGTGAGCAGTGCGATTACAGAGTAAATCTGGATTTCTCATCTGCTTTGCCAAAGAAAATTGAAAATCCGTTTTATGTTTCGCAGGACAGAGTTTATGTTGTTGAAAACGGAGCTTTGCATTGTTTTTTTAAATCCCGTGATAACGCAGAGGAATACTATGCCCGTCGTATTTCCGACGGTAAACACATAAGCATTGTTATTGATGAGCAATACAGTGATATGCTTCGTGCAGACGTAATGTTTTCGCTTGTGGGAATTGAAGAAATCGTTGCTGAAAACAACGGATGCGTTCTTCATTCCTCGTTTATTGAGAAAGACGGCGAAGCTGTTTTATTCAGCGGACCTTGCAATATAGGAAAGTCAACGCAGGCAAACCTCTGGCGTGATTTTGCACACGCAACGGTTATCAACGGTGACAAAACTTTTATTTTCGAAAAAGACGGCACTTTCTATGCATCGGGAATGCCTTTTTCAGGCTCTTCAAAGGATTGTCTTAACAGAGTTGTGCCGCTGAAGGCTGTGATATGTCTTGAGCAGGCGGATTGCAATTTCGCTCAAAGACTTGGTTCGATGCAGAGCTTTTATAAACTTTACAAAAATTGCTATCCCGTTCCTTTTTCACGGGATTTAACGGATAAACTGATTGATTTTGTTCAGAAATTAAGTCAGAATGTCCCCGTTTATGAATATGCCTGCCGTGCCGATGAAAGCGCAGTCAGGTATCTGGAGAGAGAATTATGTCCTATGCAGAGCCTTTAATGGTTAAATATCTTCACGATAAGGGTGTTCGTCAGGGTATACCCGTTTCGGGAACTTTTGAACTCACACAGCGTTGCAATTTTAACTGCGAGATGTGTTACGTTCACGATTGTCGCCAAAAAACAGATCCGCTTTCCGCAAAGGATTGGCTTTCTCTTGCGAAGCAAGCAAAAGACGCAGGCACGGTCTTTTTGCTTCTTACAGGCGGCGAACCCTTGCTGCGAGATGATTTTGAAGAGATTTATACAGCTCTTGCTAAAATGGGCTTCCTTATATCAATCAATACCAACGGCAGTTTGATTGAAAGATATTCAAAGCTCTTTGACGAACTGCCTCCCACACGCATAAACGTTTCACTTTACGGTGCAGATAACTCTGCATATAAACGTCTTTGCGGCAATGAAGCGTTTGATAAGGTTTTGAGTTCTGTAAAGCAGATGAAATTGCAGGGAATTTCAATGAAGTTCAACGCAATCTTTACTCCTGAAAATATATCCGAATATAAAAAGATTGCAGATATTTCAAAAGAACTCTGCATCCCGATGATGCCCACGACATACAGCTATCCTCCCATCAGACTCGGAAAGGGGAATGACGGCAGATTTTCTCCCGAGGAGGCTGCAGACTATATCTCGCTCATTGATGAATATCGTTTTGATAAAGACTTCTATCAGGAAAAATTGAAAAAATTGCTTTTGCTTCCTAAAGGACCTGAAGAAAATACGGTCCGTTGCAGAGCAGGCAGAGCCGCATTCTGGATAACGGCAGATGGTATAATGCGACCTTGCGGAATGATGCCCGAGCCTGACGGCAGACCTCTCGAGGTCGGCTTTGAAAAAGCCTGGCAGCAGATAAAATCAGAAACGGCAAAAATAAGATTGCCCGAAGAGTGTCTTGCTTGTAAATATTCGGGTGTGTGCAGTGTCTGTGCGGCGATGTGTAAGGCGGAAACGGGCGATTTCGGAAAAGTGCCGCAGTATATCTGCCGAATGACAAAACAGCTTTTAACCGTTGCAGAAAGGAGCGTTTGCGATAATGAAAATTAAAAAGGATATGATTCTTCGCAAAATAGGGTCTGATATAATCCTCGTTCCCGTAGGCAACGCAATCAAAGACCATAACGGCTTGTTTATGCTCACTGAAACCGCTTGTTTTTTATGGGAAAAACTTCCCGAATGTAATTCAGTTGAGGAGCTTGCACAAAAGCTCTTCGATGAGTATGAGGTAACAGAAGAACAAGCGCTGGCAGATACTATGGAATTTGTAAACAATCTGTCCGAACTTGATATTATCGACAGAAACTAAAAAGAGCTGACTGATTTGATTCAGTCAGCTCTTGGTTTTTATATTATTCCCACTCAATTGTACCGATGGGCTTCGGAGTGAGGTCGAGAAGAACACGGTTGATGCCTTCAACCTCGTGAGTGATTCTGTCAGTAATCTTATGAAGAATGGGGTAGGGGATTTCTTCGATTGTTGCTGTCATAGCATCCTTTGTATTAACAGCGCGGATGATTGCGGGCCAGCCTTCGTAACGCTCATCGTTTCTTACGCCAACGCTCTTAACGTCAGGAATAGCGATGAAATACTGCCAAACTTTTTCTGCAAGACCGCAGTTATCAAATTCTTCACGAAGAATAGCGTCTGCTTCACGAAGAGCGTGAAGTCTGTCTCTTGTGATTGCACCGAGGCAACGTACGCCGAGACCGGGGCCGGGGAACGGCTGACGGTAAACCATAGCGTGAGGGAGACCGAGCGCTTCACCAACAACTCTTACTTCGTCCTTGTAAAGAAGAGCAACGGGTTCAACAAGCTCCATCTTCATATCTTCGGGGAGACCGCCAACGTTGTGGTGAGCCTTAACACCCTTGGATTCGATGATATCGGGATAGATTGTGCCCTGAGCGAGGAAGGAGATGCCTTCAAGCTTCTTTGCTTCTTCGTCAAAAATCTTAAT
>JAGBUT010000212.1 GCA_017630695.1 Clostridia bacterium | reverse complement strand
GAAAGAGATTGTGTTTTTGTTCAAATCAGCGAATCACAGGTCGGCAGGGCAGTACGCACAAAGGATTGGAAGTATTCTGCCAGAGCACTCGGATCGGGAAATACTAAACACAGCGCACTTATTTATTATGATGATTTTTTATATGACCTGAAAAACGATACAAACGAAAGACATAACCTTGTAAATGATAAAGAACACCTTGATATTCTCAGAAAAATGAGAGGATTACTTGCAAGAGAAATGGTTAAAGCCGGTGAGAAAAAACCGATATTTTTAAAGCCCTTGAAAGTAAGAAGCTTTTGATTTTATGCGATTGCAGATAATAAAAGGTACAACTGTATATGTTAATTAAGGGTGTACCGTTTTTGTAAAGCTTGAAAGAAAAAAAGCCTATGTGGATTGTAATCGTCCACATAGGCTTTTTGCTTTTGTTGTTATACAGAGTTAATATTTCTTGTTCTCGGTTTGTATTTAATGATGAGAAAAAAGAGGATATACCATCGAAATGATATATCCTCTAATGTTAATTGAAAGTTTTAGAATGATTTTTGTTTAAAAAGCACTTAAATCAAGCATTTTTTATATTCGCATTTAATCATTCAAAAAGCTGAGAACCTTTGATTTTACTAGGTTTCAGGCTATTTCCTTCATCCCTTGATAGCTGCCTGTGTAGAGTCCTGATCCGGTCAGGTGTTTGCGTCTTCCTGAGTTCATTTATTGATATCACCGAGCCGTAGCCCGGTAGGTTATCAGCAACTTCATCGAATGTTACAACCGCTCTGTTCTTTCTTCCTTCAACCTCGGCATCGACCTCATAATCTTCATCACCTCGAAGGTTCAGATACCACCTGAATTTGTTTTTGCCGTCGGGAACAATCCTTGAAACGAATTTCTCATAAACCTCTCGGTCAAGTTCGGGTTTGGAAAAATCAATCATTTCATTGAGAGCCGCTATGATTTTATCCCAGCAAGGTTCGTCTGCTTTCGATTCTTCGGCAAGTTTGCTTTTTTCGTAGTATTCCGTTTCAAGATCAAGGATTTCACGGTCAAGTTTATCCTTCTGCTGAACAAATTCCTCTTTGGTGATTTCACCCTCGGTTCTCATATCAAACAGAGTTTCTTTCTTTTTCTTCAGCCGTTCAATTGCCGATTTCAGAAGCGAGAGATTGACTTCGGCTTTCTTCTCGGTTTCGAAATTCTTCTTTATGATTTCACAGATGTTTTCAATGAGGGATTTGCGTTCTTTCCAGATGGCTTCCATAATTTTGTAACCCATCACTTCGAACTTCCATCCCGCAATCATCGGCTGATCGCAGTAACCCGTATCATCTTCACCCGCTTCACGTCTTTTCTTTGCAGAGCCGTTGTTACGGATGTTGTAACACTGATATCCGTAGGCATCGGGGGAATTTTTATTTTTGTGCCATATATTTTTGCGGAATGATGAACCGCAGGAACATCGGAGCTTTCTTGCCCATACATCGCTGCTGAGCTGACGCCCATGTTTGTGGTTACTTTTCCTTGTCTGTATCGCCGTCTGGAGCGATTGGGTTGTGCGTTTGCTTTTGAGTTTCTGAACCGCTTCCCAATCCTCTTTACTGATTATCGGTTCAAAATCACCCTTAACACACATATAGGTTGACGAGTCAAAATTCTTGAAACGCTTCTGTTCAAGATAATTGTTTGTGTAGGATTTGCCGTATGCCATAACGCCCATATAAGTTTGATTTGCAAGTATTCTTAGAACATTGTCTGCCGTCCATTTCACCTTACCCGAAGCATTGAGTCTGCCGAGTCTTGTCAGCTCATTTGCAATTTTCATTGAACCCATTTCGCCTTTGAGATAAAGCTCATAAATCAGTCTGACCGTTTCCGCCTGCTCGGGATTTATAACGTAAGTGTCACCGACTCTGTCATAACCGAGAATGTTACCGCAACCGTAAAGTGTTCCGTTTTCACGGCTTATCTGCTGACCCGCTCTCACTCGTTCCGAAACTTTTCGGCTTTCTTCCTGGGCAAGTGTTGCCATGATTGTCAGACGGAGTTCGCCGTCGCCATCCATAGTCCATATGTTGTCCTCAACAAAATAAACCTCAACACCGATGTTTTTCAGTTCTCTCGTTGTAACAAGCGTGTCAACCGTGTTTCTTGCGAATCGGCAGACTTCTCTGGTAACGATAAGGTCGAATTTTCCGAGCTTCGCATCTTCAATCATCTGAAGAAATGCAGGTCTCTTTTTTGCCTGAGTGCCTGTTATGCCCTCATCAATATAGCGGTCAACGACAGTCCAGTTCGGGTGATATTTTGCCTGATCATCATACCATTGCATCTGATTTTTCAAAGCGTCAAGCTGTGCTTCGTGTTCTGTTGAAACTCTGCCGTAAAAGACCATTTTTCTCGGTCTGTTACGGTCAAGATAATCATAGGGGTTGCCGATTCTTGCAACGTTTTCATTTCTCATCTTTTTTTGCCTCCGATTTTTTAATATTTTCAAATGTGGGTTTGTTTATAAGACCTCGTTCATAGAGGATTTCAATAAGCTTCATTTCTGCAAAGTGACTGTCGATCTGCTTCAACAAATCACCCCGCATTCCGATTTCTTAAAATAAACGGTGAAATATTTGTACAGTTTAATATTATTCATAAAACTCCTTTCTTGCAAGGATGTCGATTTGCTCCTTGCGGTTGATTTTTCAACTTCTGCACAAGTTGTGCAGAAGTTAGCTTTGTTTAACTTCTGTTCAACCTGACCAGAAGTCGGAAATTCAGACCAACTTGGACTGAATTACTTTAACTTTCAGAAATCCGGCCCAACTTGGGCTGAATTATTTTGCATTGAGAAATTGTGTCCAACTTGGGCACAATTTTTTTACTTTCCGCCAACTTGTCGGGAAGTTGCTTTTGTTCGGAAATTCTGCCCAACCTGGGCAGAATAATTTTTAACTTGTGTCCAACTTGGTCACAAGTTGGTTTGTTCGGAAAACCTGTCCAACTTGGACAGATTTATTTTTAACTTGTACTCAACTTGAGCAAAAGTTGAGTTTGTAGTTTTAACTTCGGCCCAATCTGGGCTGAAGTTGACGTTGTTAACCTCTATGCAATTTGCGTAGAAGTAAGTTTTTTAACTTCCGCCCAACTTGAGCGGAAGTTGCAGACGATTAACTTGTGGTCAAAATGTCCACAAGTTAACTTCTCGCCAAGTTGGCGAGAAGTTGTTATTCGTGAATCTGCGATGAGATTTTGCCTCTATTTTTATACGCACCGAGGATTTCGGGCGGTATGTTTTCAACTGTTTTTCTGAGTTCTTCGTACTCCTGAAGTTTGCGGGAAATTTCAAGTTTTTTGAGGGTGCTCTCTTTACTGTCATCAAGCTTTTTCTCAAGCTCTGTTATCTCTGTCTTTAGTGTCTTATACGCTGCATCGTATTTTTT
>JAGBUT010000211.1 GCA_017630695.1 Clostridia bacterium | reverse complement strand
GCAGGTTTCCTTCGTATTCCCGAGAGTAAGAATGCACTTGATAACACGGGCGTTCATCCCGAAAGCTACAAAGCTGCAAAAGAACTTCTTGCACTTTGCGGATTCAAAGCAACAGATATCGGTTCGGATAAAATCAAAGAAATCAAAAATAAAGTTGAAGAAATCGGAACAGAAACTGTTGCAGAAAATCTCGGTATCGGCGTGCCCACTCTTAACGATATCATCAAAGAACTTATTCAGCCTGCAAGAGACCCCAGAGATGAGCTTCCACCTCCGATGCTCCGCACAGACGTTATGGATATGAAAGACCTTGTGCCCGGAATGGAGCTTAAAGGTACTGTAAGAAACGTAACCGACTTTGGTGCATTCATCGATATCGGTGTTCATCAGGACGGACTCGTTCATATCTCACAGATTACAAACAAATTTATCAAACATCCCTCCGAAGAACTCAAAGTCGGAGAGGTCGTAACAGTATGGGTTATTGCAGTTGATGCTGCAAAAAAACGCATTTCACTCACAATGAAAGAAAAGAAACAGGAGAAATAAAATTGGCAGATAAATTCAGACAAGACTTAACAAGAGGAAGCGTTTCAAAGCAGCTTATGAGATTTGCTATCCCATTCCTCCTTTCAAACTTACTTCAGGCATTATATTCAGTTGCCGATATGATTATCGTTGGCAGATTCAGTGGTGACAAAGGAACAATCTGCATTATCGGCGTTAACATCGGCAGCCAGATTAATATCCTTGTTACAGGTGCGGCTCTCGGACTTGCCGTTGGCGGTACAGTTCTTATTGCACAATATGGCGGTGCTCAAAAATTCGATGACCAGAGAAAAACTATCGGAACACTTCTGACTCTCTATATGCTTGTTGCCGTCGGATTCACCGTAATAATGCTCACTGTGGGCAAAATATTGCTTGATATTCTCGGTACCCCTGCAATTGCATACGAAGAAGCCGAAAACTATTATATGATTTGTATGGCAGGCCTCATATTTATGTTTGCATATAACGTTATCAGCGCAATATTACGAGGCCTGGGCGATTCAAAAAGACCCCTTTACTTTGTATTAATTGCGGCAATTACAAACGTTATCGGCGACATTGTACTTGTAGGCACGTTCAAAATGGGTGCAGCAGGTGCTGCATATGCAACTATCGGTGCACAGGCGTTGAGCGTTATTCTTTCACTTATTTATTTGTTTAAAAATAAATTCTTTGCAGAATATAAGCTTTCTGATTTCAAGATAGACAAAGAAAAGGCAAAATCAATTCTTAAAATCGGTCTGCCCAACTCTGTTCAGCAGGTTGTTATTTCATTCTCGTTCCTTACCCTTACAGCTCTTGTAAACTCGCTCCCCAATGCTGATATTGCTTCAGCTTGTCAGGGTATTGGCGGTAAAGTTAATTCGTTTGCAATTCTCCCCGCCCTTGCAATGAGCAGTGCTGTTTCATCAATGGCTGGTCAGAATATAGGCGCAGGCGAAATCGAAAGAGCAAAGAAAACAATGACAACGGGAATGGTTATTGCATTCGGTATATCTGCATTTGTTTTTGCGCTCGTTCAGATTTTTCCCGATTTTATTATCGGTCTTTTCGATACCAATCCTGAGGTAATTGAAACAGGCAGAACCTACCTTCGATTCATTGCTTTGGATTATATCTTTGTTCCGTTTGTTTTCTGTATGAACGGTCTTGCAATAGGTGCAGGTTACACTAACTTTGCGCTTTTCAATGCTTGCTTCAGCTCAATAATGGTAAGGGTTCCTCTTGCATACCTTATTGTTAAGATTTCAACACTCGGATTTAACGGTGTTGGTCTTGCTACGGGTCTCGCTTCCGTTGCATCACTTATTGTTTCAATTATATTTATTACAAGCGGCAAATGGAAAACACCCAAAATCAAAATTTAATGAAATAATAACATTGACAAAAGATTTTCAATGTGTTAAAATTCTGATGTAATTTTAAGGATTGTTTGTGACTGACGGAAACGCAGAATCAACTGCATGGAAGCAAACAATATTTTAAAGCCGACCGTCTGGGCAATCTTATCTTTTTCGGATAGGATTGCCCTTATTTCATTTTGAAAGGAAGAAAAAAATGAGCATTTACAACATCAACAACATTGGTGAGCTTATCAAAGACAACACCTACGTAGGCAGAGGTATTGTTATAGGTAAGAGTGCTGACGGCAAAAAAGCTGTTACAGCCTATTTCATCATGGGCAGAAGCGAAAACAGCAGAAACAGAGTTTTCATTGAGCAGGGTGACGAAATTATCATCCATCCCTTTGACGCATCAAAGGTTGAGGACCCCTCACTCATCATTTATGCTCCTGTAAGAGTTATCAACAACAACCTCATCGTTACAAACGGTGATCAGACTGATACAATCTATGATTTTGTAAAAGACGGCAAAACATTCGAGCAGGCTCTTGAAACGAGAGAGTTTGAACCCGACGCTCCCAACTTCACACCCAGAATCAGCGGTATGATGACATTTGCTGACGGTAACTTCTCATACAAAATGAGCATCCTCAAGAGTGCAGATGCTGAAGGTACAGCTTGCAACAGATATACCTTCTCATACCCCTCACTCAATGGTCTCGGTCATTTCATCCATACATATAATCACGACGGTAATCCCATTCCCACATTCACAGGCGAACCCGAAAGAGTTGAAATCCCCGATGATATCGATGCATTCACAGAGAATATTTGGGCAAACCTCAACGAGCAAAACAAGATTTCTCTCTACGTAAGATACATTGACCTTGCTACCGGTGAATACGAAGCAAGAATGATCAATAAGAATAAATAAGGAGAAACCAAAATGAAAGAATTCGAACTTAAATACGGTTGTAACCCCAACCAAAAGCCCTCAAGAATTTATATGGCTGACGGCACAGAGCTTCCCATCGAAATTCTTTGCGGCAGACCCGGTTTTATTAACTTCCTTGATGCTTTTAACAGCTGGCAGCTTGTTAAAGAAATCAAAGCAGCTCTCGGTATGCCTGCTGCAACATCCTTCAAGCACGTTTCTCCCACATCCGCTGCCGTTGGTATCAAGATGAGCGACAATCTCAAGAAAGCTTGTTTCGTTGACGACATCGAAGGTCTTGATGAATCCCCTCTCGCTACTGCATACGCAAGAGCAAGAGGTACAGATCGAATGAGCTCATTCGGTGACTGGATTGCACTTTCAGACGTTTGTGACGTTACAACCGCTAAACTCATTAAGAGAGAAGTTTCCGACGGTGTTATCGCTCCCGGTTATGAACCTGAAGCACTTGAAATTCTCAAATCAAAAAGAAACGGCAATTATAACATCGTTAAGATTGATCCCGAATACGTTCCTGCTGCTCAGGAAATCAAGCAGGTTTACGGCATTACATTTGAGCAGGGCAGAAACAACTTCAAGATTGACGAAGAGCTTCTTGCTAACATCGTAACTGAAAACAAAGAATTCCCCGATGATGCAAAGCGTGACCTTATCATCGCTCTCATCACTCTCAAATACACACAGTCAAACTCAGTTTGCTATGCAGTTGACGGTCAGGCAATCGGTGTTGGTGCAGGTCAGCAGTCAAGAATCCACTGCACAAGACTCGCAGGAAACAAGGCTGATATCTGGCATCTCAGACAGCACGAAAAGGTTCTCAACCTCCCCTTCCTTGATACAGTAGGCAGACCTGACAGAGATAACACCATCGACGTTTACATCTCCGATGAATGCGACGACGTTCTTGCAGACGGTGTATGGCAGACTCTCTTCTCCGAAAAACCCGAGCCCTTCACAAAAGAAGAGCAGAAAGCATACCTTGCAACAATCAAGGGTGTTGCTCTCGGCAGCGATGCATTCTTCCCCTTCGGCGACAACATTGAAAGAGCTGCAAAGAGTGGCGTAAGCTACATTGCTGAACCCGGCGGTTCAATCAGAGATGATAACGTTATCGCTTGCTGCAACAAACACGGCATGACAATGTGCTTCACAGGCATGAGACTTTTCCATCACTAATAATAAAAGGTCGGCACCAAATGGTGTCGACCTTATTTTTTTATAATATAAAATCTTCAATTGACCTTTTCGGTACACAATGAACATCGTTTTCATCACGATAATAATTTGTGCAGCCGTTATCAGGCAAATCAACAATCATAACATCTTCTGCAGGTTTGCCGAGAGCTAAAACAAGATCAATAGTATATCTTTCGGTTTCTATACCAAATATTTTTGAAACGTTTTCTCTGTTGACACTGCCAATCATACATCCGCCAAAACCTTTTTCAGCAGCGCCGAGCATCATGGTCTGAGCAACAATGCCAACGTCAGTTTTCATATTCTTTGCTACGGTATTATCAGTGAGAATAATAACGTAAGCTGACGGTCTTTCGCCTTCAGCAGGACCTTTCCACTCCTTAAGAAGCCCCGCCCAGGCAAGATTCTCAAACAAAGCCTCGTTCTTTTCTCTGTCATTAACTAATATAAATCTTAACGGTTGCCAATTGACAGATGAGGGAGTCAATCTTGCAAGAGCAACAAGATCACGCAAATCATTATATTTTATCTCATAGCCTTCATCAAATCTTCTGTAAGATCTGTTTTTATTAAGTAAATCAATCAACATAATTACTGCTCCTTGTTTTTTTATGATTATATAACATTTTATAAATAAAATCAAATATTGAATTTTCTAATTTGATATATTATAATAATCATAAAAAGAAATTTATAAAGGGGTTTTCATAATGAAAAAACTTTTATGTATAATATTAAGCGTTTGTATCGGTCTATCCGCTTGTTCAATGGGTGCTGTTGCGGCTTATGACAGCATCACTGTATCAGGCGGAAACATCGGTGTATCAAAAGAAATTTCTGCAGAAGAATTTGCTGACAAAATCTCCGATATGATTGAAGAAAACAAAAACCTCCCCTATTATCATCACTCGATTGAAAATGATTTTGAAACAGCAAGACTTATTGTTAAAAGTCCAAAAGATATTGATACAAAAAATGCAATCGATGTTGTTTCAGGATACGATGACCTTTGGGTGCTTCAATATGAAACTCCTGAAGACGCCGAAACCGCTTAT
>JAGBUT010000210.1 GCA_017630695.1 Clostridia bacterium | reverse complement strand
GTAGGTTATATCTTCACTCTTGCAGACGGTGCTGACGTTGAGGCATTCAAGACAACTCTTGAGTCCGAAGCTAACCTCAGATGGAACATCTGCACAGCAGCAGAAGAAATGGTTTGTGAAAACGTTGGCAACACAGTATTCTTCCTCATGTGCCCCATGAGCCTTGAAGGTTAATCTGATCTGAATTTTTTCGGCAACGGGTGCAGAAAATCCTGCATCCGTTGTTTTATTAAACGGCAGAAAGGTTGAATGAAATGCTTTTTTCGAGCATACCTTTTCTTTATTATTTTATTCCATGCGTTCTGATTCTTTATTTCATAAGTCCCAAGCAGCTTAAAAACACGGTTCTTCTTATAAGCAGCCTTGTTTTCTATGCGTGGGACAGACCGAAGTTTGCGCTCCTTATGATTGCGGCTATTGTTTCCGGATATATTTTCGGTCTGTTGATTGAGAAATTCAGAGAAAAACCGCTTGGAAAAGTTTTTCTCGTGCTTTCCGTCAGCACAAGCCTCGGAATGCTCGGTTTCTTCAAATACACCGATTTCTTTATTTCTACCTTCAACTCTGTTTCGGGTCTTGCCGTGCCTCTGACGGGCATTGCTCTGCCCATCGGTATCAGCTTTTATACCTTCCAGATATTGAGCTACACCGTTGACGTTTACAGAGGTGACGTTGCGGCGCAGAAGAATCCGATTTCTCTTGCGGCATACGTTGCGATGTTTCCGCAGCTTATTGCAGGCCCGATTGTAAGATATTCCGATATTGAAAAACAGCTTGTTAACCGCACTCACACTTTTGATGCGGCGGCACAAGGCATCAGAAGATTTGTTATCGGTCTTGGCAAAAAGATTCTTATTGCCAACGCTCTCGGTGAGCTTTGCGACGTTTTCAAGGCATCCGACGATAAATCTGTGCTCTTTTATTGGCTCTACGCAATCGCATTTACGCTCCATATCTATTTCGATTTCTCGGGCTACAGCGATATGGCAATCGGTATGGGCAAGGTTTTCGGCTTCGATTTCCTCGAAAACTTCAATTATCCCTATATCTCAAAGAGCGTAACCGAATTCTGGCGCAGATGGCATATGTCACTCGGCAGCTGGTTCAGAGATTACGTATATATTCCTCTCGGCGGCAACCGTGTTTCAACATTCAAGAAGTTCAGAAACATCTTCGTCGTATGGATGCTGACGGGCTTCTGGCACGGTGCGGCATGGAATTTCATCGTATGGGGACTTTATTTTGCGGTGCTTCTCGTTATCGAAAAGCTCTGGCTCAAGAAATATCTTGATAAATCAAAGGCTTTCAGCCACGTTTACGTTATGTTCCTCGTTATCATCAGCTTCGTTATCTTCAATGCGGCTGATATGGGTGAGGCTATGCGATATATCGGCGGAATGTTCGGCTTTGGCGGAGTGCCCCTTTTCTCGGCAGAATGGCTCTATTATCTGCGAAGCTATGCGGTTGTTATCATTCTTGCGATTATCGGCGCAACACCTCTGCCCAAAAAGATTGTTTCAAAGCTTTCGGAAAAGAACGAAAAACTCGTCAACCTTGCAGAACCGATTGTGCTTGTTGCTCTGATGATTGTTATGACGGCATATCTTGTTGACGGCTCGTTCAATCCGTTCCTTTATTTCAGATTTTAAGGGGGTGCCGTAATGAATAACAAAACGAAAAATATTGTTGTAACAGTTCTTATGGCGGCTCTTTTTCTCGGATTTTTCGGGTGGAATATTGCAAAAGAACAAAGCGATTTTTCAGACAGTGAACGCAGAGTTCTTGCAAAATTTCCCGAAATAAATCTCGAATCCGTTATCTCGGGCGACTTTATGAAAAAGTTTGAGGATTTCACTCTCGATCAGTTTCCGGAAAGAGACGGCTTCAGAGGAATCAAAGCGTTTTTCTCCCGATACGTTTTTATGAACAAGGATAATAACGACGTAATCATTGAAAACGGTCACATTTCAAAGCTCGAATATCCGCTTAAAGAGGATATGATTACCCGCGCAACAGACCGTTTCAACTATATTTACGACAGCTTTATCAAAGACAGCGGAGCAAACGTATATCTCTCCGTTGTGCCCGATAAAAATATGTTTCTTGCCGAAGAGGGCGGATATCTTGCTCTCGATTATACGGAGTTTGTTTCCTCTGTGAGAGAGAAAACGCAGTTTGCGGAATATATCGATATTATCCCTATGCTTTCGCTTGACGACTATTATTTCACCGACAGCCACTGGAAGCAGGAAAATATAGTTGACGTTGCAGAGCATATCGCTTCGTCGATGGGCGCCTCATTCAGTGATGATTTTGACCTCGTTACGCTCGATACTCCGTTTTACGGCACTTATTACGGTCAGGCGGCTCTGCCTTTTGATGCCGATACGATAAACTATCTCACGAACCCTGCGATTGATTCTTGTGTGGTCAAGAGCTATGAAACGGGAATGCCCGTTGAAGTGCCCGTATACAATATGGAAAAAGCAAACGGCAAGGATTCCTACGAAATGTTCCTTTCGGGCAATCAGGCATTTCTGACGGTTGAAAATCACTTGTCCTCAAACGGCAAAGAGCTTGTGATTTTCAGAGATTCTTTCGGCAGCAGTCTCACTCCTCTGTTGATTCAGAGCTATTCGAAAATCACAGTTGTTGATATCCGCTATATCAACCCTGCGGTGCTCGGCAATATGGTTGATTTTGAAAATGCAGACGTGCTCTTCATTTACAGCACCGTTCTTCTCAATAACAGTTCAGGTCTCAGATAAAACAAAAGCTCCTTCGTGTAGGCGTTGTGTTCATAAGGACACAACGCCAGTTTTATTCGCCATAAGGCGAGTTTTATTGCTTCGCAGTTATATTATGCTTCGCATAGTTTTATTGTCCTTCGGACAGTTTTATGCGAATAAAATAACACTGAAGCCGTAAGGCTTC
>JAGBUT010000209.1 GCA_017630695.1 Clostridia bacterium | reverse complement strand
TGTCTGCCCTGAACGGTTATCATCTCAACCTCGCCGTAGTTCTTCACCTTTTTCTGTGTGAGATAATCGGGCACATATTCCTTGCGGTAGTTGATGATGCCGCAGTAAAACGAGTTTTTCAGCACGTGAGATATTACGGTTTCGTACCACCTGCTTTTACCCATAGCGGTTTTGTGACCTCTGCGTTCAAGCTCATCCTTAATCTGCGTCATTCCGTAACCGTCGATATACATTTTGTAAATCAGCTTCACGGTTTCCGCCTGCTCGGGGTCGATATAATAATCAACCTGCTTTTTGTTGTTTGGCAGAGGCTTTGCCACACGGTTGTAGCCAAGAATATTGCCGTTGCCGTAGAACACACCGTTCTCCATTGATGTCTTCTGACCGCTTTTAACTCGCACCGAGGTTTTACGGCTTTCGTCCTGTGCAAGGGTTGCCATAATAGTCAGCCGAAGCTCGCCGTCACCGTCAAAGGTTTTGATGTTATCGTTGATGAAGAAAACCTCAACGCCCTTTGCTTTAAGCTCACGGGTGTACTGCAGGGTATCAACCGTATTACGGGCAAAACGGGAAACCTCACGGGTGATAATCATATCGAACTTTTTCAGCTTGGCATCCTTAATCATTTTCATAAACTGCGGTCTTTTCTCGGCAGAGGTGCCCGTTATACCCTCGTCAATATATCTGCCGACAAGCTCCCATTCGGGTCTTGCTTTCAGAATCGGCTCATACCAATCAAGCTGGTTTTCGAGCGCCGCCAGCTGTTCCTTGTGGTCTGTGGAAACTCGGGCATATATCACCACCCGACGCTTTCCGAAATCTGAATTTATCATGCACATTCCTCCTTGATATGATTGTGATTTCCTTTGATGAACTCGCCTTCGTCCACAATATCCGCATAGTCGTTCAGGATGTTGTGAAACATATATTCCGGTATTTTGCCGTCCCTGAATAACTGTTCAATCAGCTTCAAAGCCGCAAAGCAGTATTTGGGGTCTTTATTTATATCAATATTACTCATAACAAACCTCCTTTACAAATGTGCGGATTATCTCGCACCCTTGTCCTTCTTTTTGTCCAAGTATTTTTGATAGTAAATGATGGCATTGATGATGAAATCTTCAACCTGACTCGGCTTCAGGTTGGGCACAGCCTTTAGCAAACGCTCCATCGGAATACGGAACATTTCACGCTGATTTGCCTTTTCTTCCTGCATTATCGAGTCAATGATTTCATCTATCAGCTGACCTGCCTGACTGAGCTTTTTGAAGCGGACAGCCTGCGAAAGTGACGGGGTTCTGTCCTCAACCTCAATAGTGCCGAGCAGAGAATACTGCTGTTCTTCGGTAAGATAAGACAGCTCAACTGCGGGAGTGAGAGCAATTCTGCCCTCGTCTACAAGCTCAAGAAGTTCGGGAATGAGATATGTCAGACGGATATAGCGTTGGATTTGATTTCGGCTATCCTCACCCTGACTTGCAATAATTTCATCACTTCTCAACTTCGTCCCAAGTTGGGACGAAGTTTTACCTTGATGTTTAAGTGCTTCCAACTTAAGCTTATAAGCAAAGGCTTTTTCGGACGGTAAGATATGTTCTCTGTGCAGGTTGCTGTCCACGAGCATTATTGCGGCTTCATCACGGCTGACGGCATAAATAAAGACAGGAACATTTTTTGCCCCTGCCTTCTGTGCCGCCCTCAGTCTTCTGTGTCCCGAGATAAGCTCGTATTCATCTTCCGTATTTTCAAGCGGCCTTACGATAAGCGGTGAGAGAATGCCCTGCTCCTGAATGCTTTCAATCAGGGCGTTCATCTCATCGTTATCGAGAACCTTGTAGGGGTGTCCCTCAAAGGGACGGATTTTTTCAAGCGGTATGCTAACCGCAGATTTTAATTTTTTATTTGCCATATTATCGGCTCCTTTCATAATTTTTATTTCTGTTTGGTGTGTGAATTTCTTTGATATCCTGAAGCATTTCGTCAATTTCAGGCTTCTTCTGTTCAATCCTTTCGCAAACGGTAATATTCTTTCGCAGTATCTTCATCCTTCCGGAAAGATCTGAAATATACCCTTTCAGCTCACGAATTTCATTTTCGTCACCGTGGTTTTGAGCAGTTTTCAATTTGCTTCTCAGAACATTCCTCGCTTCGCTCAGCTCTGCAAGCTCATCCTTGCAAGTCTGTTTATAAGTTTCAAGCTGTTCAGCGGTTTCAATGTCGTTACCGCACAAAAGGTTTTGCTGTTCAACGAGTCTGTTCAGCTTTCTTATTTCATCGGCAAGGTATTTAACCGCAACTCTGTTGTTGTCCGGTCTTTTCCTCACCGCTTCAACAATGGTTATAAACCGCACATAGGTCTGTGCATAACCGACAGGCGGCTCATTGCCGATATACTGCTTATAGAGGTCCTCCTGAGGCGGAAAATAAACACTCTCTCTTCTCCAGTTTTCATCAATGCGTTTTATCAGATTCACGGGAACATAGTCATCACCGAGAGTCAGAAGCCTTGTCGGTCTTTTGAACGCAGGGTGATAAACCGTTGAGTATCGGCTTGTGAAATTAAAGGTGTAGCCCTTCTTTTTCATCTGATTGAAAAAGTCCTTTCGGCTTATTGCGGTGAGTATTGTTTCATCAATCTCGGTTTTGATAATCGCATTCTTTGTAAGCTTCATATTCTTTTCGTTCATATACTCGTTATACGGAATACCTCTTGACTTCTTCGGATTCAAAACAACCGACAGCTTGTATCCCCTGCAAAGCTCGTCGGACACCTCACGCAGTCTGTAGAGATTTCTTTTATCGTCGTTATACTTCTTTCCGTCAACAAAAGATACGGAGTTGAAAACAAAATGGTTGTGGATATGCTCGTGGTCAAGGTGCGTTGAAACAACAACCTCAAACCTGTCGCCCCACATTCTCTCGGCGAGTTTGATTCCGATTTCGTGTGCTACTTCGGGTGTAACCTCACCGGGTGCAAAGGACTGAATTACATGGTAAGCCATTGTTCCGTTTTCTTTTCCATAGCGCTGTTTTACCGACATCATACTTTTCTCCGCTGTTTCGGGAACGGTGTTGATGCCGTCAACATACATCCAGCCGCCAGCCTCAACCGTCTTTTCGGGATTCATTACATAGTTGATACATTTGCCAATCCTGCCTTTTACGGGGAATATTTTAGTTACTGCCACGCTCTTTTTGGTGCAAAGGCTTCGTCAACCTTTTCCGAAACCTCATTGAAATTTTTGCAGGCTTTGTCAAGCTCGGCAGTGTTTAGATAACCGCCCGAATGGACGATTCTTGCAAGCTGATTAAGATTGTTGCCGACTGCACGCAGTTCTTTTATCAGCACAGCATACTCGGCAGGAGGAGACTGTGCAGGTAAATAGCCGCTGAGCAGAAATCTTATCAGCTTTGACATTGTGAGTCCGGTTGCCTTACACATCTCATTGAGTCTGAGGTGTTCTTCTTCCGTAAGGCAAACGGTTACTCGGTGGATTCTTTTCTTCATTAGATTACTTCCTTTCTTTTTTGATTCTCGGGGTGTACCTCGCAAGCGGATTTATTACAATAAATCCAATGCTTGCTAAGACTGAAGAAACAGATATTTTTCGGATTTATCCGTTTCTTAAATCAAAACGGACCGTTTCGTTGTGGAGGGCGGTGTTTGAAACAGTCCGTTTCGGTGTGACGGCAAAAGTGCCGTCATAGTTTTTTGAGGAAAGCAAAAGTGACGGCAAAAATGCCGTCACTAAAAGCTGTCGAGAAAATTGAAGATGATATCATCATTTTCCGCTTGTTCAATCTCGCTTATTTGTTTTTCTTTGGGCGGTGCCTGAAGCTTCAGACCGATAAATTTTTCTTCAATGAGGTCAGCCAGGTCGTGAGTCAACAGAGCATTGATTACTGTTTCAGTGTATGACTGACCTTTGACAGAGCGAAGATAGTGCCAAGCTTTGCTGTCAGCTTCTTTATCAAGGTTGAATCGTACAGATATTTTCTTGATATTCATTTGTTACCACTTCTTTTTCGTTGCCTCGTTGCAAGCCGTTCATAACCCTTTGCGGTTGCACGGATGTCATCAATAACGGTAATTCGTGATTTGTCGCAGTCGGCAAAATTCTTAATCAGGCATCCGCCACCGCCCACAACCGTCAGCCGCATCATTCTCGGGTCGTAACCGTGTTCACGAAGATTGCGAAAAATCTCGGCAACATAGTTCTTTGCAGATTGCGTAATCGTTTCAAGATATTCATCCGCAATATCCGCTTTGCCGAAACGAAGCACACGGGTGATAACCGATTCGTCAACTGTTGCGTGGTGAGTGCGCATCATATCTTCTTTTGCCTGAATCACGCATTGCTGAGTGCCGAATTTTTCCGTGAAGCATCTTCGGTTTTCGGGTTTCTTTTCGTTGAAAAACATAACGTTCATCGTACCGTTGCCGATGTCGCAGAGCATATTTGTTCCGCTGAATTCATTAAGTCTGTTCTCAACAGCGGCAAACCCCTGCGGAAAAATATCCGCACCCGTGAACTCGACCCTGTAGTCAATGCCGTTGAAGCTGAATTCAACCTCTTTGTTCTGCAAAAGGTAGCTGCGGAAAGCTTCCTTCTGTGCAGTGAGCCAAGTCAGAGGAAGACCTGCCGCCAAGTGAACTTTAGCCTCACGCAGTCCACGTGCACGAAGCTCGTAAGCGACAGCCGCCAAGGTCAGAACATAGTAATCCATATCCTGAATTTTGTCGGCAACGAACTCCTTGTGACCTTCACCGATTGTGTAATATTTACCGTTCCACGTAAGCAAATTGTCTTTGAAAGCAGGCTCGGTGTCGCTCACATAAACACCTGTTCCAAAAGTCTTGTTTGCTGTTTTGATATTCCCGTATCCGTGGTCAATACCGAGAATAAGAGAGTCATTTGAAGTTTGCATAATTTTCACTCCTTTTTTGATAATGATTTTGCCCTCCAACCATATACGACACAAGAAAGGCAACATGTTCCAAAGGTTGGAGAAAAATTTTTATAACAAATCCAAGTAAGCGGAACAAAAAGAAAAAGCCCCGCACGAAGCGGGGCAAACAACAAGGGCAAAAATCACTGTGGAATTTTTATTTTTACTGTGGTATGATTAAAGTAATAAATAAGTAATTTACGGTGATACAGAAATGAACTTAGAACTTGTTTTGTTGTCAGAAGATGACATTGTTGAATTCAAGAAAAATATACAGTACGCATTTCAAAAAGGATTTGAAGATGTGTTCGGTAAATGTGAAGAAACAGTTCT
>JAGBUT010000208.1 GCA_017630695.1 Clostridia bacterium | reverse complement strand
TCGTTGGTATCCCCGGCGCTGTTGTTTCCCCCATTTCTTATTCATACGTTCCTTGGGCACGTTCCAAGTTCTCAACAAAGGCACTCTGGATTGCAGGCTCACACGTTGACAGCGTGCTTATGCTCGGCGTTTTCGCAGCAGGTCGCTTGATTAAAGTCAAGGGCAAGATGGGTTATGAAAGCCTTGCGGTTATGATTCCCGCATTTATGCTTCGTGAAACCATCTGGATGTTCTTCTGGGGCATCAGAAAGGTTATTCCCGAAGAAATGAGAAACGAAGCTATCGACTACGGCGAGTGGAAGAACGGCTTCAGATCCGAAGGTATGACAGGCGTTGCAAAGAACCTTGTTACCAAGATGGTTAACACAGCCAAGGGCGCAATTCAGCCCCTTCTCTTCGGTTTCTTCGGCTACGACCCCAACAAGAATCAGGGCGCACAGACTCCTCAGGCTCGTTACGCACTCTTCTGGATGTGCACACTTCTTCCGGTTGTTTCAGGTATCCTCAGCATCGTTCCCCAGCTCTTCTATGACCTCAGCGGTGAGAAGAGAGACAGAATGTATATGGAACTTCGTGAAAGAAGAAAAGCCATGAAGAGCCAGGTTGACCAGTTCAACGACTCGGTTGAAATTGACGCTCAGTAATAATTCAAACCACCAAAACCCCGACGGGATTCGTCGGGGTTTTCAGATTTAAGGGCATATTATGGAGAAGATATTAAAAGAAATAAATCGGATGGCTCTTTTAAAAGAAACTGTTATTATCGGTATTGACGGTCCGTGTGCATCGGGCAAAACAACCCTTGCACAAAAACTTGCCGAGCTGACGGATGCGCAGGTTATTCATACGGATGATTTCTTTTTGCCTTTTGAAATGAAAACACCCGAGCGTATGGCTCAGGCAGGCGGCAACGTTCATTATGAGCGTTTTGCATCGGAAGTATCGTCAGGCATTGCATCGCAAAAACCGTTTGAATACGGTGTATACAGTTGCAAAGAGGGCAGGGTTACAAAGCAGAAATCAGTAGATCCAACGGGAATAATAATTGTTGAGGGCTCGTATTCTTTGCACCCCGAAATGAAAATCAGCTACGACCTGACAATTTTTGTTGAAGCACAGAAAGGAATCAGACTTGAGCGGATAAAAGAAAGAAACGGCAAAGAAGCTCTTGCGGCTTTTGAATCAAAATGGATTCCGCTGGAGGATAAGTATTTTGAGAGCTTTGGCATAAAAAAGCACTGCGACATTGTTATTGAATAAAATAAAAATCCGCAGCTCTGAACGAGCCGCGGATTTGTTTTTATCAGTCAAGCTTTGCTTTGAGATAGTTGTTGTAGAAATCTGCAACGCCTGCGTAGAAATCATCAACAGTGCCATCGTTGAGCATAACGTAATCTGCCATCTTTTCGCTTTCGCTAGTATGGAAGATTTCTTCCTCGTGAAGATCGTTTTCACGAAGCTTCTCAACGCTCTTGCCGTCTCTTTCAGAGCCTCTTGCAAGCATTCTCTGATAACGAACTTCGTCATCGCTGATAACAACGTCAACAAGAACAAACTTGTCGCCGAATGCCTTCTTGAAAACCACGATATCTGAGGGAGGACGGATGCCCGAAACAAGGAAGTTGGGGCTGTCTGATTCCTTAATCTTCTTAACAATCATTTCGGGGAAGAAGGTCTGACCGAATTCGGACATATACTTCTTTGATGTTGCGTGAAGATTGTCTCTTGTGAGCTCAAGACCATCTTTTGCGGCAAGCTCTCTAACAACGTCACCGATTGAAATCATGGGGAAACCATAAGTCTTTGCTACGTATTCAAGGAAGAAATCCTTACCTGTGCCGTTCTTACCTACAGCTGCTAAAACCATAATATTAACCTCCAATTAAAATTTATTGCATATAGAATTCTACAATATATTGTTGATTTTGTCAACGGATTTATTGCTTTACTTTGTTGCTTTGCTTATGTCTGCAAGGGTGCCGAGAACAATCAGATGATCGCCTGCGGAAAAGGACTGATCGCCTAAAATTACGGGTCGGATTTTATTGTTGTTTTTTACCGCGAGAACTGAAAGATTATAGTTAACTCGGAAATTGAGTTCTTTAACCGTTTTGCCTACCCAACGGTCTGCAACGTCGATTTCATAAATTGAATAATCGTTATCGAGGTTGATATAATCAAAAATGTGTTCGCTGCTTTCTCTGACGGCAAAGCGTTCAGCCATATTTTTATCGGGATAAATTACGTTGTCAGCACCGTTTTTGAGCAGGAATTTTTCCTGAATATCCCTGTCGGCTTTTGTGATAACCTTTTTTGCGCCGCAATCCTTGAGCAGACTTGTGATTTCAAGGCTGTTCTGGAAGTTTTCGCCCATACAGACAAAGCAGGTGTCAAATGAAGGAATATCAAAGGTTTTAAGTACCTCAATATTGGTGCAGTCACCGATTTTTGCACTGTCGGCATAGCCCATCATTTCTTCAACAACGGCTTCGTTTTTATCTGCAATCATAATTTCACAGTTGAACTTTGCAAGGCTTTTTACGAGATGCTGTCCGAAGTGACCGAGGCCGATAACAAGAAAAGATTTCATATAATTCACCTTAACCTATAGTAATTTTTTCACGGGGATTTTTAACGGGCGGAGTTGTTTTCGGCTCCATAAGAGCAAGCGCAAACGAAACGCTGCCGACCCTTCCGCAATACATAAGAAAAATAATAACGAGTTTTGATGCGGTTATGAGCTCACGGGTGATGCCTGTTGTCATTCCGACTGTGCCGATTGCCGAAGCAACCTCAAAAATGATATCCGAGATGTTGAGTTGAGGCTGAAATGCACAGATGAGAATGATGCCCAGAATTGCAAGAGAAATGTTGGTGAAGGCAACGGAACTTGCTTTGTGAATGGCATCCTTTTCAAGGCGTCTGCCGAAAATTCCCTTGGACTGTCTGCGGGTCATTCCGTTGAATGTTGAGATTGCTATAACGGCAAGAGTTGTTGTTTTCATACCGCCTGCGGTTGAACCGGGTGAACCGCCGATAAACATAAGAATAACCGTCAGCATTTTACTTGCAGGGGAGAGCGATGCGGTATCCGTTGTGTTGAAGCCTGCCGTTCTTGCGGTAGCCGAATCGAAAAGAGCGTTCAGCAGACTCTGACCAGCTCCGAGACCTGCGTTTGTGAAATCCCTTTCAAAAATCAGAAAAAGAATTGTTCCTCCAAAAGTAAGAATTGCAGAAACCACAAGCACAAGCTTTGCGTGAAGAGAATATTTCTTGAAATTCAGTTTATTTCTTCTTATATCATCCCAGACGAAGAAACCGATGCCGCCGATTGTTATCAAAGCAACAAGCGTAAGGTTTACGATGACGTCGTCTGAATATCGCACGAGAGATGAAAACGGTTCGTGAACGCCCATCAGATCAAAGCCTGCGTTGCAGAATGCCGAGATTGAATGAAAAACAGAGTAGCGTATGCCTGTTGCGACACCGTATTCGGGAATGAAACGGGTTGAGAGCAACAATGCACCGATGCCCTCAAAGACTGCTGTGCCGATAACGATGAGCTTTGTCAGGTTGAGTATGCCGCCAATGTTATCGTTATTGATGCTTTCGACCATCGTCATTCTCTCTCGCAGACCCATTCTGCGTTTGAGTGCCATTGAAAAAACGGTGGCAATCGTCATAAAGCCCAGACCGCCGACCTGAATCAGGCATATGATAACCGTCTGACCGAAAATGCTCCAGGATGTTGCAGTGTCGAGCACAACAAGACCCGTAACGCACGCTGCCGAAGTTGCTGTGAAAAGTGCGTTGAGAAAGCCGACGCTTTCGCCGCTTTGAGATGCAAACGGCAGACAAAGAAGCACTGCACCCGTCAGAACAAAAAGCATATAACCGAATGCGATAATCCGTATACTTGAAAATTTGTTTTTCATCGGAGATTCCCTCCCTTTAAAAACAATTGATATATATAAATGATACCACAAAAAAACGGTATTTTCAATTCTATATAAATAAAAAACGCATCGTCATATTTCAGACGATGCGTTAATTTCTTTTTTAGGGTTCGCAAATATAGTTTTCGGGATCAACTCGGTCTCCTTCGATTCTGATTTCGAAATGAAGGTGGGGAGAGGTTGCGTTACCGGTTTCACCGATTTCACCGAGCATCTGACCCTGAATGATTACATCACCAACGCTTACGCCAATGACTTTTGCGTGAGCGTAAAGAGTCTGCGTGCCGTCGCCGTGGTCGATTATGCAGTAATTACCATAGCCGGTATTCCAGTTGCCGTTGTTAGCTGCTTCAACAACAACGCCTGATTGTGCGGCACGGAAGGGCTTGCCATATGAAAGGCTGTTGCCGTTGCCGTCATAGTTTCTGCCGTCAACACCTTCAACAAAGATGTCAACACCGTGGTGAGTTCTGCCGCTTGAATATCTGGGATAACCCTCGACTATCTCGGATTTATATGCCACGGGCCACATCATCTCTGACGTGATGGAAAAGAGTTTATACAGAGTGTCAGCTTCGGAGGAAGCTTCTGTTTCAGCCTCGGTTGAAACTTCTGTTTCAGCTTCGGTTGTTTCCTCTGTTTCTTCAACAATTTCAGTGTGAAGCGTTGTTGTTACTTCAACTGATTCTGCAACTGCTGTGATTATTTCAGGTGTTTCTGCTTCAACATCTTTGTTTTCAAAGAAAGTTTCAGAGGGAATGCTGAGAACTGAATCAAAGCAAGCCGCATCGAGCATAACAGCGTTTCCTGATGCTTCTGAATTGCTGAAAACCCAAGGTGTGATTTCCGATATTGAAGCGATGATGAGTGACATCATCATTGATAAAATTTTAATTCCTGCTGCCATTTTTAATACTCCATTTACCTTTAATCGACCAAACATCCTGATATTCAATAGACCTCGTGCACGAGTTTTTCACAAAACCCAAGAAAGTATTATACCAGAAAACGGATTGAATTTCAAGAGTGTATTTTCCAAAATGACAGTTAGAGGGTAGGGGTTTTTGTTTAATTCAACTATAACTTGTGAACAAAAAGTTAACAAACGAACAAAATCATCTGTTTGTGTGCGACTTTATAGTCTCGAGAACGCTGTAAGGGATTCTTAAATTGCCGAGACCTGTGCCGATTGCTATATGCGGCTTCATATTTGCGTGAAAATCTGTGCCGCCTGAAATGATTAAACCGAGTTCTCGGGCGAGATTCTGATATTTTTCCTGCATTTCGGGGGAGTATTCGGTGTAATATCCCTCGATGCCGTCGAGACCGCAATTTTTGAGTCGGATGAGAAATTCGCGAAGCTCGTCATCAGATTTTTTCGTCAGGTGAAGATGAGCAACGAAAGCGGCGCCGCCGCAAGCCTTGATTAACCTGACGGCTTCTTCATCGGTCAGGCTCTGCTTTCCGCAATAGGCGTATTTGCCGTTTTCAAGATAGAGCTGAAAGCCTTCCTTGACGCTTTTTGTATATCCCTTATCGGCAAGGAGCTTGGCAAAATGTGCTCTGCCGATGAAATCATTCGGAGCAATTGCCTGCGCTTCTTCAAGAGTTATATCAAAACCGAGCTCGTTGAGTTTGCGGCATGTTTCACGGTTTCTGAATCTGCGAAGCTCAACAACTGATTCAAGAGCTTTCTTAAGAAGAGGATTTTCAATATCAATATAATAGCCGAGAATGTGCGTTTCCGTTTCAGATTGAACCGAAAATTCGATTGCAGGTACAACCTCAACACCAATTTTTTCACCCTCTGCCATAGCTTCTCTGATGCCGTCGATTGTGTCGTGGTCAGAGAGGGCAATCGCAGCAAGATCTGCCTTTTTGGCTTCTCTGACAACCTCGGCAGGGGTCATCGAGCCGTCAGACATAAGGGAATGGGTATGAAGATCGATATATTTTTCCATAATGTCACTTTCCTGTTTTGATTTTTGAATATTATACTTTATTGAAATAAAATAATCAATAAAAATAACGGATATACCGAAGCATATCCGTTATAAAATCACCATTCGTGAATGCATTCAGGGTTTGCGAAGATTTCATCAAGCTTTTTGATGAAGGGGATAACGTCGTTGAAACCGCCGAGTCTGTGGTCAAACATAATGTTGATAGGCAGAATTTTCTTTGTTGCGATATCAACAACTCCATCCTCATTTTTGAATGCATAGTCTCTGTCCTGCACGGCCCCCATCGCCATAATGAATACCTGCGGATAAAGAATCGGAGCATAGGTTACATTGCCGTTGAGACCTTTATAAAGTGAGCCGAGGTTTGTCAGACAAACGGAGCCTTCATTCATATCGTCAACCTGAAGTGAGGTTTCGTCGTGAGGTACGTGATTGAAAAGTTCTGAAACCTTTGCAACCTTGTATTTGCCGACGTAACCCGTTGCAATCTGTGCGGCGGTTGAAGCAAGCTTACCTTTGAGGACAAAGCCGATAAGTCTCTGAAGAATGATATCAAAAAGAAGACGGTCAACGTCGGTGGTTTTGAGGGTTTTTGTGAGTCTCTCCATCTCTTCAGCGGTTTCTTTGAGGTTTCTTTCCTCAAGATTTCTGATTTTAACGGGGAAGGTTTCGCCGTCAATCACCATAGGCACGGCAACGTCGATATGCTTTTTGATGATGAGTCTGCCGCAGGATGCGTTGAATTTATAGTCCATATGTGCGTTGAGACGGGGGGCTGCTTTCAGACCCTCGGTCAGGACACGGAGCATAATTGTGTTGAAAGAAAGTTTGTAATCGCAGTTTGCCTTGAGCTTCTGGAATTCTTCCCAGAATGCGGTGATATCTGCTTCGTAGTTATATCCGCCTGCAGGGATAGTTTTCTGTGCGTTGGAGAGCACGTTGCCCGTTACTCTCTTTTTGAGGTTATAATATTCGATTACATCGCCCGGCTCGGGGTTGTTGAGAGCTTTTGTGATATATTCCTTGAATCCCATTTGTGTTTTCCCTCTCTGCAAATTAAATTCAAGTAATTTTATCAAAAAAAATTATAATCTGTCAAATTAATTTTTTATTAATTATTTTACTGTACAACAAAAGAAAGCGGTGCTATAATTTATTCAAAAGTGAGTTACGGAGTGGATGCTTTTGAAAAATATTGTTCTTATTGGTATGCCGGGTGCAGGCAAGAGCACAATCGGAGTTTTGCTCGCAAAATCGATGCTGATGGATTTTATTGATACTGATTTGCTCATTCAGAAAAAATACGGTGACAGCCTTTGCGGAATCATCAATTCGCAGGGGATTGATGCATTTTTGCAGATTGAGAATGACGTTATCTGCGAAGCTGAATTTGATAATTGCGTTATCGCAACGGGCGGCAGTGCCGTTTACGGTGAGGAAGCTACGAAAAAGCTCCGCACCGAAGGGGTTGCGGTTTATCTGAAGCTTTCATCCGATGAGCTTGTAAGAAGAATTGATAACATCCATACAAGAGGAATCGCAATGAAGCAAGGCACAACGATAGCCGAGCTTTATGCCGAAAGGTCACCGCTTTATGAAAAATATGCCGACGTAACCGTTGAATGCGAGGGACTTACCCCCGAGCAATGCGTTGAGGCGATTGCGGAGGAAATCGGAAGATGAAGATTATCGGAAGCGACTATGACGGCACACTCAACCATAACGGAATTGACGATAATAAGCGAGAAGCTATTGAAAGATGGCGTGCGGCAGGCAACGTTTTTGCAATCGTCAGCGGCAGAGGTGTCGGTGATATTGTGAAGATATATGAGGAGAAAAAATTCGGCTGCGATTATTTCGTTGCCGATAACGGTGCACTCATTATGACTCCCGACGGTGAAACGATATCCGAGGTCAGATGCGATGGCGGTGTTGCTCACAGTCTGATTTCCACTCTTTTTGAAAGCGGATGCAACAGAGCTTTTGTGCATACGGATTTTCCTTGCACAGTTTATGCCTTTGAGCAGGAGGATATGGAAAAGTGCAATTATCTCTTTGAGAATATGCCTGCGATTGAGTGGTTTACCCAGATAAGCACGATTCTGCCCGATTTCGAATCGGCGCAGAGAGTGACCGCAATCATCAGGGAGAAATTCGGTGATAAAGTCAATCCGATGCAAAACGGCATCTGCATTGATATCGTGCGAAACGATATGAATAAGGCGAGGGGATTATATATCCTTGCGGAGCATCTCGGTGCAGGCTATGACGATATCATCGCAGTCGGCGACAATATCAACGACAGAGATATGATAGCCGAATTCAGGTCATACGCAATGGAAAACGGAGTCGATTCGATAAAAGACCTTGCCCATTACGTTATCTCGGACGTTACCGAATTAATTGAAAAAGAACTTGATACATAAAGAAAACAGCCTTATGCTTTCGCAAAAGGCTGTTATTTTTTATTTCGGTATTTCCTGCATTCCGTAGGCGTCAACAAGAGTCTTGTATTCTTCCTCGGAAATCGAAACAACAGAGCCGTGACGGGGTCTGAGGTGGTCCATTGAATAGGTTGAACGCTGTACACGTCTGAATGATTCAAAATCTCTCGTCATCTGCGCAAAAAACGTGCCCTGACTGTATTCGTCCATTATCATCATCCACGCATCCGTACCGTTTATGCGGTACATTGAGCTTCCCTCAACGCCGTGCCAGTTGAGAGAGCAGATTGTGTAATCTGTGTTGTAAGGACCCGTGAGATTCTTTGATCTGACGTAAGCAATTTTCTGGGTGAGGTCCTCTTTGAAATAGAGGTAATAGTAACCGTCTTTTTCGTTATAGATAATGTCACCGTCGATGCACTGAACGTTTCTTGTGCCTCCCGTTTCAGGGTCGTATTCATTCCATCTGCCGTATAAAACTTTCGGCTCGGTTTCGAATTTTTTAAAGTCCTTGGTGTATGCGTAATAATGGCCTGCGGTATCGTTTTCGAGTGTTGAGGTTGCCCAATAGACCATATACATACCTGCGTTTTCATCCCAGATTGCCTGCGGTGCCCAAGCTCTGTTGGTTGTTTCAAATCCCTCAAACTGACGGATATCGATAACCGTTTCGTCAATCCAGTTAACAAGGTCGTATGACCTCCAGGTGATGAGTGCGTGGTTTGATACCCAGCCAAGGTTAGCATCCATATCGGTTGCGATGATGAAATAGCAGTCCTTGCCGTTTTCGTCCTGACCCTTGAGAATATAGGGGTCACGCACACAGCCCGTGCCGAGTTTCTGGTCGATAATCGGTTCGTTATCGTTGAGTGCGTTGAATCTGTAACCGTCTGTGCTTACGGCGAGATGAATTCTCTGCTCGTCAACCCCGTTGCCGACAAAATAACAGAAAAGATATGCGCCCTCTCTGCTGACTGCGGGGTAGACGTAATCATTGAAAGCGTAATTGAAAAGATAATAGGGAATCATCAGAATTGCCATAAGAATTCTTTTGAAGCTAATAAAGGTCATAAAACCCCTCCGAATAACAATCTGATTAGATTATATATTATTTTTCTCGCAAATGGAATAGCCAAAGAGTATTTATTTTCGTTGACACCAAAGCAAACAATAGAGTATAATTATATTTGTATAATATAAAAATAAGGGGATTGCTATGGATAGTTACGCAAAAAGATTTAAAATCGACTGCTCACCCGTTGCGGATAAAAATCAGGTTTACGTTAACGGTGCAACAAGGCTGACGGTTATCACACCCTGTATGCTTCGTGTTGAAAATCAGAAGGACGGCAAATTCTGTGACGAACCCACCCAGAGCGTATGGTTCAGAGATTTCTGCAAATGTGTTTTTGACGTCAAGGAAGCAAACGGCAAGGTTGAAATCAAAACCGAAAAGGTAACTTTTGTCTATTCGCTTAAGGCAAAGAAGATGCTTTACATAATTCTTGCCGACGGCAGAAAGGTCAAGAATTACAAGGCAGGCAATCTTAAGGGCACAAGCCGTACTCTTGATATCACTGCTATCGATAAGGTCGGTGACGGCGTTTGTTCGAGAAACGGTGTTGCTGTGCTTGATGACAGTGAAACTCTTGCAATCAAGCCTGACGGAACGATTCTGCCCAGAGATAACGGAGAAACCGACGAATATTACTTCGCTTACGGCAACGATTATATCGGTGCAACAACCGATTTATATAACCTCACGGGCAAAGTGCCTCTGATTCCGAGATATGCTCTCTCCAACTGGTGGAGCAGATATAAGGATTATTCACAGGATGAATATCTTTCACTTATGGACAGATTCAAGGAGGGGGAAATCCCCATCACCGTTGCAACGGTTGATATGGACTGGCACTGGGTAAAGATTCAGGAAAAATTCGGCAAGGATGCCCACCGTATGCGTAAGCACATCAACTTTATGGAGTACGTTTACGATATCTGGTCAAAGGGCTGGACGGGTTACAGCTTCAATACCGAGCTTTTCCCCGACCCCCAAGGATTTCTCAACAAGCTGAAAGAGGATAACTACAAGGTAACCTTCAACATACATC
>JAGBUT010000018.1 GCA_017630695.1 Clostridia bacterium | reverse complement strand
TCAAGAGAACATCCGACCTCTTTGCCGAGACCGGGAGTTGTTGCTCTGTAGGCGCAGAGTTCAACAAGTTCCTTTTTGCCTGCGATATATCCGCCCGTTCTTGCGAGAGCACCGCCCGCATTCTTTATCAGCGAACCGGCAATGATATCGGCACCGACTTCCGTGGGCTCACGCATTTCAACAAACTCACCGTAGCAGTTATCGACCATAACAACCGCATCGGAATTTGCTTTGACTATTGAAACGATTTCACCGATTTCGTCAACCGAAAGGCTCGGACGCAGACTGTAGCCTCTTGAACGCTGGATATAAACCATTTTCGGATTGCTTTTAACAGCTTCTGCGATTGCTTCAAGGTCGGGTCTGCCGTCGGCTTTGAGATCAACCTGAGCATAGCTTACACCGAATTCTTTCAGTGAGCCCATTCCTTCGCCCGTAAGACCGATAACACCGTGAATTGTATCATAGGGAGTGCCCGTAACGCAGAGCATTGTGTCACCGGGTCGGAGAATTCCGAAAAGCGCAACCGCAAGGGTATGAGTGCCGCAGGTGAAACTGTGGCGCACAATTGCATCCTCTGCGCCGAAAGCATCGGCGTATATTCTGTCGAGCTTTTCTCTGCCTCTGTCACCGTAGCCGTAACCCGTTGTACCCGAGAAATCAGCCTCGCAAACGTTGTTGTTGATGAAAGCGGAGAGCACCTTCTGTTGGTTATATTCTGTTATTTCTTCGATTTCGTCAAACATCTTACCGGCCTTTGCAAGAGCTTTTGCAGAGGCTTCTTTTATTCTTTCGTCAAAACTAAAAAATTCTTTCTTCATTTTCAAACCTTATCTCTTATATATTCTGTTCAATTTCTTGAAAAATTCCTTATCGGCATTCATAAGCTGATCTTTTGTTACTCTGTAACTCCAGTTGCCGTGTGCAACACCGGGTGTGTTGATTCTCGTATCCGAGCCGTACATCAGAAAATCCTGAATCGGAATGATTGCAAGGTCGCTTACGCACGCAAAAACCTGACGCAGGAGAAGGGGAGTTGCACCGCCCCAGTCACCGCCGCCGAAGTTGCAGTAATCGAGCGTTCTGTTTCTGATATCGTCGGAACTTTCCCAAAGATAACCGAAAAGGGTGTTGTTATCGTGAGTGCCTGAATAGGCAACGGAATTCTTTATGTAGTTGTGGGGAGCGTGAAGGCTGTCGCCGTCGTCAAGGAAGCCGAATTGGAAAATTCTCATTCCGGGGAAACCGCTTTCGCTCACAAGCTCACGCACCTCGTCAGTGATATCGCCCAAATCCTCGGCAATGATGAGCTTATCTTCGTTGCCTTCTTTGATTGCATTGACGAAATCCATTCCCGGACCCTTGACCCACACACCGTTTTTAGCGGTGGTTTCCGTTGAATCAACAGACCAATATGCCTCAATCGCCCTGAAATGGTCGATTCTTACACCGTCAAACATCGTCAGAGCGTGATTGATACGCTCTCTCCACCAGCCGAAGTTGTCTTTTTTGAGTTCATCCCAATCGTAAAGGGGATTGCCCCAGAGCTGACCGTCCTCGGCAAAATAATCGGGAGGTACGCCCGCAACCCTTGTCGGATAACCTTTTTCGTCAATCTGGAAGATGTTTCTGTTTTCCCAGACGTCACAGCTGTCGTCGGATACGTAAATGGGAATATCACCGATAATGCTGATGCCCTTTGAGTTGGCGTATTCCTTGACCTTTGCCCACTGGTTGAAGAATTCATACTGAATGAATTTCCACATACCGTAGGTTTCGGTGTCGGTGATTTCATCATCATCCCAATCCTGCCAGGGAGCGTTGTTATTCTGCTCACGCAGAGTCATAAACCTGCAGAAGGCATCAAGCCTCGGATTTTCATTGATAAAAGCCTCTGCATCGGATTTATCGGAGCAATTTTTATATGCTTTTCGCAAAAGAGCCATTCTCTCCGTTGCAAGACGCTTATATTCCGCCGCATAGGGAGTATTCTGGCGGCAACCATCGAGGTCAGCCTTTGAGATATAACCCTTTCCAAAAAGGATTTCGGGGTCTATGAAATAGGGGTTACCGCCGAAAGCCGAGAATGATTTGTAGGGGGAGTTGTATTCATCGGTAACGGTGAAGGGTAAGACCTGCCAGACCGAGAAACCGCAATCTGCAATAAAATCAATGAATTCAAATGCATTTTTGCCGAATGAACCGATTGAATAGTCACCGTAGAGCGATGAGATATGCATCAGAATTCCGCTTTGTCTTTTCATAATAGGGAGCACCTCAAAACGTTTTAAATGATTATAATAATCTAAAGTATACCATAATATATAGCGAAAATAAAGTTAATTTTCAATAAAATCTTGATATTTTTGCCGAATGATATTAGAATATATGTATTGTGTTTTGTACAGTGGATTTTTCACCGCAAAAACGGTGCGGAAAAGCAAAAAACATATCAAATAAATAGCCAAAAACCGTAAAGGTAAACCCCTTTACACGGTTGTGAATCTGAACCAAATACGTTTTCCGCCTGCGAGAAAACAGTTCAGTCGGATTTTAAACGAAAAACCTCCTATGGGGGCAGTGCTTCGGTAGAAAACACAATGTAAAGTTCAGTTTACATAATATCTGAAACCGTTGATATATAAGAGATTTGATGAAAGGAATTCTTTGAAATGATTAAGCCGACAAACCCTGAATTAAGGGAAGCATATGAGAGATTATACCATGAAACACCCCTCGGATTTTACAATTGCGGCAGGCTTTGTGACGGTCTTTGCTGCAGAGGTGACTGTAAAGGTATGTGGCTTTACCCGTTCGAAGAAGAGCTCTTTGCGGATAAAGAGGGATTTGAGGTTTGCGAAACCGAAGGAAACTACGGTTATCCCATGGTAATCTGCTCGGGAGAGTGTGACAGAGCCGACAGACCGCTTGCCTGCAGAATTTTTCCGCTGTTTCCTCTTGTTACGGAGGATGACGGTAAAATCAACATCAAGGTTATCCGTGACCCGAGAGCAACAATGTGTCCGATAGTGCGTTCATCCAAAAAGATTGACCCCAAATTCGTGCGTGAGGTCAGAATGGCGGCACGATACCTTGTCAGAGACGAAAAAATACTTGATTATATGAAAAACGTGAGCCTTGAACTGCTTGAAATCATGGAGCTTCAGGCGATGCTTGAATCGGGGGAGGAATAAATTTTGAAAAGAAAGATTGCACTGCTGCTTCTGATAGCGATGCTTTCGCTCGTTTTAAGCGGCTGCAGGGTTGAAGGAATGGGCACTCTTGCCGTTTATTCTCCCGACGGATTTGATTTTGAGACTGCCGCAGATAAGATTTCGGCAGTTTACGGTAAAACGGTTGAGGTTGAGTTGCTTGAGTTTATAGGCAAGGAAAAGACTCAGGCTCTTCTTGACGATGCTGAACACGGCATTTTCAACGATGCAACGTGGCTCCACGCAACGGGTTACAGCTATCTCGCAAACCTCGATTTCAAAAACGGTGTTGTCGGCAGTGAATATATAAGGGATTTCGGTTATAACGGTAAGGATACCTTTGACGTTTCTTTTGCAGGCGACGTTTTGTATGACCCCGACTTCTCACCGATGGGTCACGCAAATCAAAAGGGCGGAGTGCTTGAATGCATTGATGCCGAGGTTGTTGACTACCTTCGTGCGAGTGACGTTCTCCTTATTAATAACGAATTCTCCGTCGGCACAAGGGGAGAGCCTCTTTCGGGCAAAACCTGGACTTTTCAGGCTTCACCCGAATCTCTTCAGATTCATAAGGATTTAGGTGCCGATATCGTTTCTCTTGCAAACAATCACGTTTATGACTACGGGAAAATAGGTTTTTACGATACTCTTGCCCACCTTGAAGAGGCAGGAATTCCTTACGTAGGCGCAGGTAAAGACCTTGATGAAGCAAGGCAGGCGCAGTATTTCATTGTAAACGGTGTCAAAATCGGCATAATTGCCGCAAGCCGTGCCGAAAAAGTCTATTTCACACCCGTTGCAACCGAAGAATCGGGCGGAATTATGGGCACTTATGAAAGCACTGATTTCCTTGAAGCAATCAAGGAAGCCGACGCACAGTGCGATATTCTGATTGTTAACGTGCATTGGGGCACTGAAAATTCCGTAAAACTCGAAACTGCGCAGAAAACGATGGCGAGGGAGTATATCGACGCAGGTGCCGATGCCGTTATCGGCGGTCACACGCATTGTGTTCAGGGTATGGAATTCTATAACGGCAAGCCGATTGCATACAGTATCGGCAACTTCTGGTTCAGCAGTTATACGCTTGATTCCTGCGTTGTTACTTTGAGAATTGACGGCAATATGAACGTTGAAACCCGCTTCCTTCCTTTGATTCAGGAGGGCTGTGAAACTCATCTTCTTGAGGGTGAGGAACGCAGGGCATACCTTGATAAGGTTGAGGGCTTCGAGCCGCAGGCTGTCAGGATTTCTGATGACGGATTGGTTACCCCTATAGAATAATACTTTATAAAAACATTATATTATGTGCCTTTTCCGATTCGATGGAAACGGCACATATTACATTTTTTCCTTTTATTATAATCATATAATATCCGTAACTTGAACTCAACGTGAAGGAGTTTTCTATGAAATACACACATATTATCTGGGATTGGAACGGCACTCTGCTTGACGATATCGGTGCATCCCTTGTAAGTGTTAACGATATGCTTGAAAAAAGGGGAGAGCCTCCTATGGATATCAACCGCTATAAAGAGTGCATCGGTACGCCTATAATCCGCTTTTACGAGCAGGTTTTCGACCTTGAAAATGAGGATTATGCGGCAATTCTTGCAGAATATAACGCAGGATATATGCATCATCTGAAGGATTGCGGATTGACCGAAGGTGCTGAAAAAGCTATCGAAATCTTTGCTTCAATGGGCATTCATCAGGCGATTGTATCCTCTTCAAATAACGT
>JAGBUT010000207.1 GCA_017630695.1 Clostridia bacterium | reverse complement strand
CACTCTGCCGCTTTCATCCTTGATTTCAGCTTTTTTGTTGATTTCCTTAACCTTCGGAGGCTTTGCGGTTGTGGTAAGGTTGCCGATTTCTTCTGTGCCGTCCGGCAGCTTTGTGCACGAAGCAAAGCTCAGAACGGTTGCGAGCGCAAGAATTATACATATAAACTTTTTCATAAAATCATCCTCGATTATAATATACCTTATATTTTACCAACAAATGCCTTTCACTTCAAGATAATATCTGTAAATTTTTGTTGCATTTTGAGTTTCGGTAATATAATATTAATTTATAAACCGAAAGGAGATTATTATGAAAAATATTCTCAACGCTCAATGGATCAAAAGCCCCCGTTGCGTCAAAGACAACGAGGTTGTTTTCAGCAAAAAAATCAACATAAAAAAAGACATCGTTTCGGCAAGCCTTGAAGTCACCTCTCTCGGTGTTTATCTTGCAAAAATCAACGGCGAAAGAGTCGGCGATTTCATTCTTGCTCCCGGTTGGACTTCATATAAAAAGCGTCTTCAGGTAGACACCTACAACGTTACTGATATGCTCAGAAAAGACTGCAACGTTATTTCGCTCGGCGTTGCTCCCGGTTGGAAAGCATTCACCTATTTCGGAATGCATTCGGGCGATTCAATGCTCGGCTTCAGCGAGGTTGCCGCTCTCTGCGCACTCACGATTGAATATGCCGACGGCGAAAAAGAAATCATCACCAGCGGCGGCGACTGGACTTGCGAAAACGGCAAAACAGTTTATTCCCACCTCTATAACGGCTATATCTATAACCCCGCTTTCGTTGACATCTGCCCCGCTCAGGCACTTGTCTTCCCCCAGAACAAGAAAAATCTCATTGACCGTCAGGGCGAAAAGATTATTGAGCAGGAGCGTCTCTCTCCCGTTGAAATCATCAGAACTCCGAGCGGCGAAACAGTTCTTGATTTCGGTCAGAACATGACAGGCTACATTGAGTTCAGAATCAAAGGCAACAAAGGCGAAAAGGCAACAATCAGCCACGCCGAAGTGCTCGATGCAGAGGGCAACTTCTACGTTGACAACCTCAGAAGCGCAAAGGCTCAGGCAGTTTTTGTGTGCGACGGCAAAGAGCACGTTTATAAATCAGAATATAACTTCTTCGGTTTCAGATACATCAAGCTTGAAAACTGGAGCGACGAAGTCAAAAAAGAAAACTTCACCGCAATCGTTATTCATTCAGACATCAAACGCACAGGCTATTTTGAATGCTCCGATGAAAGAGTCAACAAGCTCTTCTCAAATATCATCTGGGGTCAGAAAGGCAACTTCGTTGACGTGCCCACAGACTGCCCGCAGAGAGACGAAAGACTCGGCTGGACAGGCGATGCTCAGGTGTTCGTCAAAACTGCATCCTACAACTTCGACGTTGAAAAATTCTTCATCAAGTGGCTTGCCGACCTTCGTGCAGACCAGACTCCATGGGGTACAATTCCCCACGTTATTCCCGGCGTTTTCGGTCCCGATGACAACAGCTCTGCCGCTTGGGCAGACGCCGCAACAATCTGTCCCTGGCAGATTTATCAGACCTATGCAAACACCGATATTCTCAAGGATTCTCTTCAGTCCATGAAAAAATACATTGAGTTCATCGAAGAGCACAGCTTCGACGGCATCTGGTGCAGAAGCTGGCATTTCGGCGACTGGCTCAACCTTGACGGCAGCAGCCCCGAAGACTGCTCAAAAGGCACCGATAAAAACCTCATCGCAACCGCATATTATATTTATTCTTCAGATATTCTCGCAAAAACAATGGCTATCTGCGGCGAAGACAACGCAGAAGTTCTTGAAAAGAGAGAAAAATCAATTCTCGCTTTCAGACGTGAATACATGGAAAACGGCAGAATCAAGCCTGAATTTGCAACCCAGACCGCTTGCGTGCTTGCAGTTCATTTCGGCATCAGCGACGATATTGCCGAAACCGCAAAGCAGCTCAACGAGCTTGTCACCGAATGCGGTCACCTCAAGACAGGCTTCGTCGGCACTCCTTATCTTCTTCATGCGCTCAGCGACAACGGCTACAACGAAACAGCCTACAGCCTGCTTATCCGTGAAGAATATCCCTCATGGCTCTTCTCGGTCAAGATGGGCGCAACAACAATCTGGGAGCATTGGGACAGCGTTCGTGAAGACGGCACAATGTGGAGCACTTCAATGAACTCCTTCAACCATTATGCTTACGGTTCGGTTGCAGACTGGCTCTACGGCGATGCGGCAGGCATCAAGCTTGACGAAAACCGCCCCGGCTTTGAGCACGTTATTTTTGCTCCCGTCACCGACAGCAGACTCACCTACGTCAAGGCATCAATCGAAAGCCGCAAGGGTGAAGTCAGATCGGAATGGAAGACCGAAAACGGCAAAACAACCTACACCTTCACAGTGCCCGAAGGCGTTGACGCAACCGTTATCCTCGGCGGCGAAGAAACAAAAATCGGCGCAGGCACAACCGAAATCGTCAAATAAAAAATTTATCCTCCCTCGTCTGAGGGAGGATTTTTTTCTGCCGCACCGATACTTGCGCACAAAACAAAAAACCGCAGGAAAAATCCTGCGGTTTTGGTTTTAAGTTTAATTATTTAAACTTTCTCTTACGAGCAGCCTCTGACTTCTTCTTTCTCTTAACCGAAGGCTTCTCATAGTGTTCTCTTTTGCGAACCTCCTGAATAACGCCGTCTCTTGAAGTCTGTCTCTTAAATCTTCTGAGTGCGTTCTCGAGTGACTCGCCTTCCTTAACTTTTACCTGACTCAATGTATTCCCTCCCCTCGTTTAAATACAGGGACTAATTTTCATAGCTTGAAAGCTATTATACAATAATCCGACCCTACTTGTCAACCTTAAAAATATGAAATTTTTGCGACAATTACGGACGGACAACTAAATTAACAATTCTGCCCTTAACGTAAAGCTCCTTAACGATAGACATACCGTTTATTGCTTCGGCAATCTTCTCAAGTGCCGTTGCAGCTGCAAGAGCT
>JAGBUT010000206.1 GCA_017630695.1 Clostridia bacterium | reverse complement strand
TGGCGGTGGTACTCCCGGAGTGCTTGAAGCACCGCAGATGGACAGACTTCTAGGCGCAATCGAAAGAAGCTTTGATTTGTCAACGGTGAGGGAATATACAGTTGAAGTCGGCAGACCTGATACCGTAACTCCCGAAAAGCTTCGGATTCTTAAGCTTCATAACGTTGGCAGAATCAGTATTAATCCGCAGACTTTCAATCAGAAAACGCTTGAGCTTATCGGCAGAAATCATTCCGTTGAGCAGGCGGTAAAAGCTTATCAGCTTGCAAAGGTTTACGGATTCAACAGCATCAATATGGATTTGATTGCAGGATTGCCGGGCGAATCGTTTATTGATTTCGCGTCAAGCGTTGATACCGCAGTTTCTCTTGCCCCAGAAAATATAACCGTTCATACCCTTGCTCTAAAGCGTTCATCCGAGCTTAACGCCTCGGGCGCGGAAGTTTCGGGCGGCAACGAAGCAAAGAGGATGCTTGAATATGCATCCGAAAGGCTTTACGGCAGGGGATATGCACCATACTATATGTATCGCCAGAGCAAATGCGTGGGCAACTTTGAAAACGTTGGCTGGCATAAAAACGGCACAGAATGTCTTTACAACATATTTATGATGGAAGAGTGCCATACCGTGCTTGCCGTAGGCGCAGGCGGTGTAACAAAGCTCTGCGACCCCAAAACCAATAAGGTTGAGCGTATTTTTAATTTCAAATATCCCTACGAATATATTTCGGGTTTTGATAAAATAACCGAGCGCAAAAACGGAATAAAGAGTTTTTATTTGTCATACTAAATTTTATAGGGTGATTATGTATGACGAACAACAAAACAACTTTTTCTCTTATCAATGAACTTGCTCTTGATGCATCGGCTTTTGTTGAAAATTGCATGGCTGAATACCGCTCAAAAGTTTCTGCCGTTGCCGATGAAATAGTTAAAGACAAAAGCAAAAAGATAATAATGCTTGCAGGTCCGAGTTCATCAGGCAAAACAACAACCGCATCAATGCTTTCCGCTTTCATTTCGGAATCGGGCGGCAGAGCCTACACAGTCTCTCTCGACGATTTCTATTTTCCGAGGTCTGTCGGTTATCCGCTTGACGAAAACGGCAAACCCGATTATGAATGCGTTGAAGCTCTTGATTTGCAGCTCATTCACCGTTGCTTCGGTGAACTGCAGAAAAACGGCAGAAGCCGTCTGCCTGTTTTTGATTTCCGGAGCGGCGAAAGAATTGATGACGCAAAAGAAATAATTCTTGAAGAAAACGACGTTATCATCGTTGAGGGTCTTCATGCGCTGAATCCCGCAATAACCGATAACCTTGATTCTTCAAATCTTTACAGAATCTACGTCAGCGTTTCGTCAAGAGTTTATGACGAAAGCGGCGAAGTGCTTCTTTCAAAAAGAAATCTGCGTTTTGTGAGAAGAATGGTGAGGGATTACCGTTTCCGCTCAACGTCGGTTGAAAGAACTTTTGAAATATGGGAGAGCGTTATGAGAGGAGAAGATAAATATCTTTTTCCGTTTGAGTCTCTCGCCGATATAAAAATCAATTCGTTTCATCTCTGCGAGCCGTGCGTGCTCGCAAAAACCGCAATCCGCCTTCTCGAAGACGTGAAAAGCGAAGAATGCAAGGAAAAAGCCGATGCAATAATCAACAAGCTCAGGCTTTTTAAAGATATAGACTATTCAATCCTGCCCTCGGATTCTCTTCTGAGAGAATTCACGGGTTAAAACAAGAATAAAGGAGTGTGAGCCTTTTGGCTTCTCAAAAGAAACAGTCGGTTCTTAACGGCGCAATGCTGCTGATGTTTGCCGTTATGCTGGTAAAGGTCATCGGTCTGTTGTTTAAAATTCCGCTTACCGATATGATAGGCGGCGTTGGCAGAGGATATTTCAACTCCGCTTACGAAATTTACACACCGATTTTTGCTATCTCAATGGCGGGTCTTCCCGTTGCTGTTGCCCGTATGGTTGCAGAAAATATCGCTCTCGGAAACTACAGAGAGCCGAGAATGATTCGCAAGGTGTCAATGCGCCTTTATATCATCGTCGGTATCGTCGGCACACTCATTCTGCTTATTGCCGCATTCCCTTACACAAAGTTTGTTGCAAACGAGCGAAATCTTCCTGCCGTGCTTGCGGTTGCGCCGTCGATTTTCTTCTGCTGTTTCATGTCAACCTACAGAGGCTATTATGAAGGTCTGCGCAACATGACTCCGACTGCGATTTCGCAGGTTGTTGAAGCTCTCGGCAAACTCTTTATCGGTCTTCTTCTCGCAAAGGTTGTTATTTCCGTCGGTAACGGTCAGTATGAAAGCGGAATGCTCGCATCTGGCAACGTTTCCGCAATCGTTTTCGGCACAGAAGTAACAAGCCTCACCGAAGCCAACAGCGTTATCACTCCCTGGGCAGCAGCAGGCGCAGTTATGGGTGTTACCGTCGGCTCGGTTGCATCCGCAGTGTTCCTCACAATATACTATAAAATAAAAGGTGACGGCTTCACAAGAGAACAGCTTGTTAATTCCCCGAAGTCACGTTCTTCAGAAGAACTTGCAAAAGAAATGGTGAAGATTGCCGTTCCCATGGTTATCAGCGCTCTTATCCTTAACATAACAAATCTTGTTGACACAACCACCATTCAGTCAAGGCTTGCAACCGCAATCGAGAGCGACCTTTCAACCGTTCTCCAGATGCACTCCGAAGCTATCAATGAGGCTGTTCGTCTTTCAAGACTCAATGTTAACGATTCAGCGGAAATAGTTAAGTATCTCTGGGGTTCATACGGCATGGCTCTTGACTTCAGAAATCTTATTCCCAACCTCACTCTCCAGCTCGGCATCAGCGCTCTTCCCGCTCTTGCAGCTGCATGGGCAACCAAAGACAGCAAGGGAACAAAATCAACAATCGAAACCGTTCTCCGAATCTGCATGCTTATCGGTCTTCCCGCAGGCTTCGGCATGGCGGCTCTCGCAACCCCGATTCTCACCCTCGTTTACGGCAGAGGTCTCAGCTCCGATGCGATTCCCGTTGTTGCTCCCGTTATGGCGGCTTACGGCATTGCAACCGCACTCATGGCTGTTTCGACGCCCATCACAAACATGCTTCAGGCTATCGGCAGAACGGATATCCCCGTCAAATCCGTTGTTGTCGGTGCAATCTGCAAAATCGTTTGCAACTTCATTCTCGTCGGTAATCCCAAAATCAATATCTACGGTGCAGTGGTCGGCACAATCCTTTTCTATGTTGTGATTGTTGCTTGCAACCTCTCCTCGCTGATCAAATATTCAAACGTAAAAATCGACTGGAGTTCGATTATTCTCAAGCCCTTTATCAGTGCCGCTCTTTGTGGTATCACCGCTTTCGCATCATACGGTCTTCTTTCAAAAATTTTCCCCGTCAAGGCGGCTGAAAGCATTCTCAACATGGGCACAATTTCAACAAGGATCGCAGTTGGTCTTGCAGTTGTGGTTTACGTTGTTGCTCTTCTTTTGATCAAAGGTGTTAACAGAGAAGACGTGTCTGT
>JAGBUT010000205.1 GCA_017630695.1 Clostridia bacterium | reverse complement strand
GTGCCGTCTGCTGTGAGGGCACGGGCGCTCATGACTGTTGAATTATCGAGCCACGTGAAATCCGAGCTTGCGCTGAAGAGCATGGGTTCTGTGTAGATAGCGGGGTCTGCGGAACCGTCAACAGTGCAGTAAACAACAACCTGCACAACTGCGCCGTTTGCATTTTCTTCACCGCTCGATGCAAAAACTGCCTTTGTGCCGTCGGGGCTGAGGGTGAAAATATCCGCCTTTGAAATATCGATATCCTTGAGAGTCTCGGAATCGCCTGTCATCAGATTGGTCATTTCGAGGCTCTTTTTGTTGATTATATAATTTCCGCTCAGCAGATAATCCTTGCTGAAATCTCCGCTGAACTCTGTTTCTGCTTTTTCTTCGCCGTTGAGAAGAACCATCTTTGCAAATCCGTCTTCTGTTTTGCGAAGATAATGCATTCCGTTTTCGTTATTGACAAACCAGAGACCGAGAATATCTTCAACAACGATTTTGGGTCTGTAGGCATTTGAAAGCTCCATAACGTCGGCTCTCATGCCCTTGTCTGCTTCGTTATAATATCTTGATGAAAGAAAATATTTTGCACCGCCGAGATTTGCAATGAAATCTTCGGTCAGAAGTGTCCAGTCCTGACGGAAAGTGCCGTTGCGGTCAATGAGTCGGGTGTTGTTGGAAACGTATGTTGAAGCCTTTGCCTTTGCAAGGTCAAAATTATAAATTTCGGAATAAAGCTTATCTGCCTTGTAGAAATCGCTCTTGTCAAAATCCGCAAGAAGAAGATATCCCTCGCCGTAGCCTGCAGGCTTTGCGGTGAGCTTGACAAATGCAAATGAATAAACGTCAACCGCTGTGCTCATGTCTGCGGTGAAAACGCCGTAACCGCAAGCCTTGCCGTCTTTTTCAATGTAATTGACTGTGACGGGAATGCTCTCGTAGGTTGCGGAAATATTTGTTTTGACCTGCTTGACTTCAAGTGCGCTCGCAGTCATTTCGCCGTCTGAATATTCAAAAAAGTTAACCGAGCCGTCAAGCTTTGCGGTGTAATAAATGCCGTCAAAATCTGTGGGAAGATAAACCACACCGTCTGCGCCGAGCTTTGAAAGGCTCTCGCTGAGGGTGTATTCACTCTCGTCAAAGGAATATTCAACGGTTTTCTGCTCCAGAATCGGAGACGCTTTTTTCTCGCCTTTTGAAACGAAGAAAAGAATGCCTGTTGCAACGGTCACAACCGCCAGCACAAATGCAAGAATTTTTAATTTATTGTTTTTCATTTTTATTATCTCCCTTTATTTGAATGAAGAATGAATAATGAATAGTGAAGAATTAAGGATAGGCTCCGCCTATGACCGTTTAATAATGCACCTTCTCATTCTTTACTGTATTTAAAGTTGAAATCAGCATTCTTTTTAAACTATAACACATTTCTTTCAAAACAGTTCCTTTTTCGGGAAGAAATCCTGTTTTTTCAAGCACAATCAGCCAATATTCCGTTTCAGATGCTTCTTTTAAGGCAATCTGCATTTTGTTGACAAAATCTGCCTTGCTGACTGCGAAATTAGCTTCGTGAATATTTGCACCGATGCTCGTTCCGCTTCTGAGTATTTGTTTTGACATAACAACTTCGTTTTTTTGAGTTGTCAGCCATTTGTAATAATTAACTATTTTGATTGAAAATTCAATCGACTGTTCAATCAGAGGATTCTGCTTGTCCGTAACTATCAGTCCCTTTTTATAATCGGGTACGGGCAACGCCCGTCATTAATTCTTCATTCTTCATTATTCATTCTTAATTATTCATTAATAACAAAGATTTAAAGTTCAATCTCAACTTCAACGGGGCAATGGTCCGAGCCAAAGATTTCGCTGTGGATTTTTGCATCTTTCAGCTTTTCGTTAAGTCTTTCGGAAACGATGAAATAGTCAATTCTCCAACCCGCATTCTTTGCTCTTGCCGAAAAACGATAAGACCACCAGCTGTAAGCACCCTCAAGGTCGGGATAAAAATATCTGAACGTGTCGGTGAATCCGCATTCAAGCATCTGCGAGAATTTGCCTCGTTCTTCATCGGTGAAGCCGGGATTTCTTCGGTTGGTTTTGGGATTCTTGAGGTCGATTTCCTTGTGGGCAACGTTGAGGTCACCGCAGAAAATAACGGGCTTTTTCTTATCAAGCTCGGTTATATAGTTTCTGAACGCATCTTCCCAATCCATGCGGTAATCAAGTCTCACAAGACCGTCACGGGCGTTGGGAACGTAGACCGTTATGAAATAATAATTTTCAAATTCAAGAGTGATGACTCTGCCTTCGGTGTCGTGCTCAGGGATTCCGAGACCGTAGGTAACCGCAAGAGGTTCTTCACGGCTGAAAACCGCTGTGCCCGAATATCCTTTTTTCTCGGCATAGTTCCAGAACTGATGGTAGCCGTCAAGCTCAAGCTCTGCCTGACCCTCCTGCATTTTAGTCTCCTGCAGGCAGAGGATATCCGCATCAAGCGAAGCAAAGCTCGCATAAAAATCTTTGTTAAGGCAGGCTCTGATGCCGTTAACGTTCCACGAAACGAATTTTTTAACTGCCATTCGGACACTCCTCCAGTCTATAATCGATTTATTATAACACAAAATTTGAAATATGTCACTATAAAATATTAATATACTGTAAATTATATTATATAATACAATAAATGCTTGTTGCGATTTGTCGCAAAGAAAAAGGTCCGGAATAAAATATTGTCGAAATTTTAAAAAAATTCAAAAAAAGGGTTGACAAACTCTCAGGATTGGTATATAATCATCAAGCATTCAAAAAACGCCGTTGCGTTTTTTAGTCGGTGTTGATGACGTTGAGGGTCCACCCGTTCCCATCCCGAACACGGTAGTTAAGCTCAACAGTGCCGAAAATACTTGGCTGGAAGCGGCCCG
>JAGBUT010000204.1 GCA_017630695.1 Clostridia bacterium | reverse complement strand
ATTTTCTCTTAAAAATTTGATATCAAGCATATTTTCAACTCCTGAAAAAGTTTTAACTTCTTTATTTTACTGCATCTTTGCCAAAAAATCAACTGCATCAGCAACATATTTATCGTCTGCAAGTTCAACTGCACCCTTATCAACAAGAGCCGCTGTTTTGGGGTCGATGGGAAGCCTTGCAAGAACCGGAACACCGAGCTCTTCAGCAACAGCTTCAAGCTTACTTTCACCGTAAGCATAAATCTTTTTGCCGCAATCGGGACACTCGATATAGCTCATATTTTCAACAAGACCGAGAACGGGGATATTCATCATCTTTGCCATATTGAAAGCCTTCTTGACAATCATTGTAACAAGGTCCTGCGGTGTTGTAACAATAACGATACCGTCAACGGGAAGATTCTGGAAAACAGTGAGTGATACGTCACCCGTTCCGGGAGGCATATCGACAAACATATAGTCAACTTCGCCCCAGGCAACGTCCTTCCAGAACTGCTGGATAACACCCGAAATAACGGGTCCTCTCCATACGACGGGTGAATCCTCACTCTCGAGAAGAAGGTTCACCGACATAATCTTGATGCCCGTGTTGCTCTCTTCGGGAAGCAGACCGGTTTCGTCCGCCTTTGCTCTGCTCTTGATTCCGAACGACTTGGGAATCGAGGGTCCTGTTATATCTGCATCAAGAACGGCACAAGCGTTGCCTCTTGCCTGCATTGCACTTGCAAGCATTGAAGTTACAAGTGATTTACCTACGCCACCCTTACCGCTGACAACACCGATAACCTTTTTAACGTTGCTGAAAGGGCCGCTGGGAATTCTCAAATCTTCTTTTTTTGATGAGCAACCGCCTGCTGATGAACAGCTTGAGCAGTTGCCGCTGCATGCTCCACTCATTGTTGTATCTCCTATCTGAAAATAAATTATTAAATCAAGCCGCAAACAAGCCGATGATAAACTGAATTATCACCGTCAGGATAAATATCAGCGGCATATGGGCAATATAAATAACAAAGGCATTTCTGCCAAGGAATCCGAGAAAACCGATTCTTTTTGTGTTCATCCATTCGGGGAAACCTGCTTTTTTGCAGTGCATACCTGAAAACACACCTGCAAAGAAAACGAATATCAGAGGAAAAATCGGAAAATAATCCGCCGAGAAAAACGACGGCGAATGAATACCTGCCGGTGCAAACCAATCAGACTGATACCACTCTGCAGGCAGGCTGATTGAAAAAGCCTGACCGAAGCCGAGTTTTCCTGATGAAATTCCGTTTGTGAAGAAATAAAGCACCGCACATATAACAAGACCGAATACGGGCTGTATTTTTGCCGTTACCCTCTTGAACAAGGTGCTCAGCAATACGCAAACGGAAAGAAAATGCAGAATGCCGAACCAGATTTCGCAATCAACAAAGTTAAACATCGGCATTATCACCGCAGTGAAAAACGTTACTACCGCCGCAGCACCGAGGATACGCAATCCCCTTTTAAAGTTACTTCTTGAAAGCGAGCAGGAAACACCGCAAAGGAAGATGAAAAGACCTGCAAAAAACGGCTGAACGGGTGTGAAGAAATTAAAAAATTCTGCCGCCCAAACGTATCCGAAAACGGAGTCAAGAATATAGAATGCGTGATAGAACACCATGCAGAAAACAGCAAGACCGCGAACTTCATCAAGAAAGCATATTCTTTTTTTATCGGTCTGCTTCTTCTTCATCTTTCTCCCCTTGTTGATTTTGGTTTAAATAGTATTTTAACATATTATATCAAAAATGCAAGTATTTATTGACTTTATTCTTTGATTGTCTTAAACTATTAAGGTGATCGGAGCAATCCGTTCATCCCAAAACAGATTTTTGAAAGGATAACCGATTATGATTGATAAAATCAGAGAACTTCTTTTCAGGATTTTCAAAAAAGACTCGTTCATCGGCAAGATGATTGATAAATTTTTTACCAAAGAAATCATTTCTTATATTTTCTTCGGTGTGCTCACAACCGCCGTTAACCTTTTCACGTTTTTCGTTTTCAAAAAGCTTTTTATCAGCATCGGTTGGGATGGTGTGCTCAACACTCTTCTCACCTCCGCGGGCTGGGAAAAAGCTCTCGAATTCCTCTCTGACGGCTCGGATTACCTTGACGCAAACACCATTGCGTGGGTTGCAGGCGTTCTTTTCGCATTCTTCACAAACAAGCTGTTTGTTTTTGAATCCAAAAGCTGGAGACCCGCAGTGGCAGGAAAGGAATTCGCAAGTTTCGTTGGCGCGAGAATTTTTTCATTCGTTGTTGAAAGTGTAATGATGTTTCTGATGGTAACCGTTCTTTCGTGGAGCGAACTCGTTTCGAAAATCATCGTCGGAGTCGTTGTTATCGTTATGAATTACGTTTTCAGTAAACTCTTCATCTTCAAAAACAAAAAGGCTGAATAATATGATAAAAATACTCACCGCAACACCCTCCGACTTCGAAATACCGCAAAGATTAATTGATGAATATCTCGGCTACTACGGTGTTGAATCAAACAGCGAAATTCTTGATTTGATAGAAAAATGCAAAAAAGAAGTTCTTGCCTGCGTTGAATACAAAGCATGCATTTCAAAGGTCAATTGCTGCAAAACCGAAAACGGTTTTTTATGCCTTGATTTTATGGAAAGCGAAAGCAAATCCCTTGCAGGCAATCTTAAAGACTGCAATACAGCCTTTGTTTTTGCCGCAACAACGGGTGCCTCACTTCACCGACTTATCGAAAGAAACGGTATCGTCTCCCCCGTTTACGGAGTGGTCACCGATTCAATCGGCTCGGCGGCAATCGAAGCATTCTGCGATTATATCAACAAAAGCGTCGGTGACGTTGATTTTCTGCGTCCGAGATTCAGCCCCGGCTATGGTGATTTATCACTCGACTGCCAACAAAAAATCCTTGATTTTCTAAGCGCAGGTAAACATATCGGTCTCGCCCTTACAAACGGCGGTATGCTCACTCCCGTTAAATCCGTCACTGCAATAATAGGACTCGGTAAAGAAAAGAACAAATGCAAAAGCAAAAAGGGATGTATGGTCTGTGACCGTAAAAACTGCCCTTACTCATAAAGAAGGATTATCAATGAATATAATTGAAAAAATCAAAAGCGGAATAACTTACGTTGACGGTGGTGCAGGTACTCTTCTGCAATCGTGGGGTCTTGAAGCAGGTGTTTCTCCCGAAACCTGGAATCTCTCAAATCCCGATAAAATAAGAGAAATGCACCGACTTTATCTTGAAGCAGGTGCAAACGTTATCACCGCCTGCACTTTCGGTGCAAACAGACTGAAATTCGATAACCTTGAAGAAATCATCACTGCCGCAATTGCAAATGCAAAATCTGCGTGCGAAGGCTTTGAAGATTCTTACGTTGCGCTTGATATCGGTCCCACGGGCAAGATGCTCGAGCCTTTGGGCGACCTCCCGTTTGAGGAGGCTGTTTCGGTGTTTGCAGAAACCGTCAGAATCGGTGCAAAAGCAGGTGCAGACCTGATTCTGATTGAAACAATGAACGATTCCTACGAAACAAAAGCGGCTGTCATTGCAGCAAAAGAAAACTGCAATCTTCCTGTTTTCGTTACCAACGCATACAGCGACGGCGGTAAGCTTATGACGGGCGCAGACCCTGCGGCAATGGTTGCAATGCTTGAAGGTCTCGGTGTTGACGCAATCGGTATGAATTGCTCGATGGGGCCTTCGCAGATGCTTGAGGTTGCGGCTGAAACGGCAAAATACGCATCCGTGCCGATTATCGTCAACCCCAACGCAGGTCTGCCGAAAATCGTTGACGGCAAAAGTGTTTTCGACGTTGATTCAGACGAGTTTTCAGACATTATGTGTGAAATCGTCAAGGCAGGCGCAACAATCATCGGCGGTTGCTGCGGAACAACTCCCGAATATATCCGCAAAACGGTTGAAAAAACAAAGAATCTTCCGTTTGTGCTCCCCGAAAAGAAAGAAAAAACTCTCGTTTCTTCATACACTCACGCTGTTGAACTCGGCATCGATCCCGTTATCATCGGTGAAAGAATCAATCCCACGGGCAAAAAGCTTTTCAAAGAAGCTCTTCGCAACAACGATCTGAATTATATCCTCAACGAGGGTATTTCACAGCATAAAACGGGAGTTTCGATTCTCGACGTAAACGTCGGTCTGCCCGAAATTGACGAAAAAGCAATGCTCACAAAGGTTGTCGCTTCGCTTCAGGCCGTTTCGGATTTGCCGCTTCAGATTGACACTGTTGACTGTAACGCAATGGAAGCTGCAATGCGTATTTATAACGGCAAGGCACTTATCAATTCCGTCAACGGCAAGGCTGAAAGTATGGCGGCAATTTTTCCGCTTGTTAAAAAATACGGCGGCTGCATAATCGCAGTAACGCTTGATGAAAACGGTATCCCTGACACTGCACAAGGCAGAGTTGAGATTGCCGAAAAAATAATCGCCGAAGCTGAAAAATACGGCATCGGCAAAAACGAAATCATCGTTGACCCCCTCGCTATGGCTGTTTCAAGCGATTCGCAGAGTGCAAACGTCACACTTGAGGCGGTCAGAATTCTTAACGCAAAAAGAATCCGCACAAGCCTCGGTGTTTCAAATATTTCATTCGGTCTGCCCTCAAGAGCAGACGTCAACGCGGTATTCTACACAATGGCTATGCAGTGCGGTCTTGACTGTGCAATCATCAATCCGCATTCATCCGAAATGATGAAAGCGTGGCACGGATTTATGGCTCTCACGGGCAGGGACGCAAACTGCTGCGGATATATCAATTTCGCATCGGATTGCGTACCTGCAGAAACAAATAAAACGGCATCAACCGTTGACTCGCTTGATGCGGCAATCGTAAAAGGTCTCAAGGATTCTGCATATTCTCTTGCTCTTGAAATGCTTAAAACCGTTTCTCCGCTTGAAATTATCGATAATATAATTATCCCTGCGCTCAACACCGTGGGCAAGGGCTTTGAGGCAAAAATCGTTTATCTGCCCCAACTTCTGATGAGCGCCGAAGCGGCAGGCAGAGCATTTGATGCGGTTAAATCCGCAATCCCTGCAGGCGAAAGCAAAAAAGGAAAAATCGTTATCGCAACGGTCAAGGGCGATATCCACGATATCGGCAAAAACATCGTCAGGACGTTGCTCGAAAATTACGGCTATGACGTTATCGACCTCGGCAGAGACGTTGCCCCCGAAAAGGTTGTTGAAGCCGTTAAAGAAAGCGGCGCTCCTCTTGTGGGCTTAAGTGCATTGATGACAACAACCGTGCCTGCGATGGAAGAAACAATCAAGCTCCTTCGCAAAGAAACTCCCGATTGCAAAATCACCGTCGGCGGTGCGGTTATGACGGAGGAATATGCCGCAATGATAGGTGCGGACAGATATTGCCCCGACGCAATGAATGCCGTCAGATACGCGGAAGAAATATTTTCATAAACAAAAAGCGACCTGCTCGGAGTAAAACCCGAACAAGTCGCTTTATTTTTTAAAGTTTCATGCCAAAGGCAACGTCATCTTCCCACTGTTCAAGAAGCTCAAAACCGTATTTCTTATAGAAGCCGATACCCGTGCTGTTACCTGCACCTACGGTGAGCATAACGCCGTTGATACCCTTGCTTCTCAAATGCTCAAACAGAGCGTTGATAAGCTTTCCGCCGTAACCCTTGCGGTGATATTCGGGAAGAACGTCGATATGAAGATGAGCAGGATAAGAATCCTTATATTTTTCCTGCAGAAGATATGCGGTGCTTGCCCACTCATATCTGTGAGGAGGAAATTTCAAAGTCTGAGTAAGATATTCAGCGTCAAAAACTTCCTTGAATTTATCATAATTCTCTGCACAAATCACGTAGCCGACAGCCTTGCCGTCATCATCAAGCACAAAGCAGTTTTCAGGCTCTTTTTCAAGATAATATTTACAAAAAGTGATAAGAACGAATTCTTGCGTTTCAAGAGGATCGGTTGCAGGTCCTTCACTGTTAAGGCAGACAAACTGCACGTTTTCATAATCCTTGGATTCATATTTTCTCACGGTTGCCATTTCGGTTTCCCCCTTTAATTTTTCCTTGATTATCATACAACAAAAAGAAATTTAATTCAAGACCCATATTGAAATCGCTTCCTATTTGTGTATAATTATACTTAAGAATTATTTTTATAATAATATTTCGGGGTGTTAATTATGAAATTCGACAAGTTAACCAGAAAATCAATTGAAGCACTTTCAAAAGGAATTATCTCATCAATGCCTTCGGGTTATTTCACAACTCCCGCAATCGCAAACGGTGCAATGCTTGCAGGCGATGAAGAATTCACAGATAAGTCAGGCAAATATTTCACCTGCGGTTTTGCAAAAAACATTCTCACCCCTTCTGATCTGACAAGCAAGAAATATTTTATCGCAGGCTATGAATCAAACAACCCTGCTCAATACGTTCTCGACGATATGTTTGCCCGTGCCGTTTATATTGACGATAACACAGGCAGAGGCGGTGTTGTTTTCTGCGCGGTTGATGCAGTCGGTATAAGCCGCAAGGATATCAACGATATCAGAAGCCTTGTTATTTTCAGCGGCAGAATCCCCGGTCTCAAATCAATTTCAATCACCGCAACCCATAGCCACTCCGCAATCGATACGCAGGGTCTTTGGGGTGAAAAGCTCTTTAAAAGCGGCAGGGACGAAGCTTTTATGGAGGTTCTCAAAAAGAAAACGGCAGAAGCTATCATCGCCGCTTATGAAAACCGTAAAGACGGCAGACTCTTCTACGCTGTTGCCGAAACCGTGGATATGCAGTTTGACTGCAGAACTCCCATTGCATACGATAAGAATCTCACAAGAATCAGATTTGAGGCATTTGACGGCTCCGAACAGATTCACATCATCAATTTCGCTTCTCACGCAGAGCTTCTCGGCAGCGAAACAAAGGGTGTCAGCGCAGACTTCCCCTGCTATATGATAAGAGAAATTGAAGGTGCAAACGTTAACACAAACGCTGTTTTCTTCAACGGTGCAATCGGCGGTATGATTTCGGCAAAAGAAATCAAAAAGGTTTACCGTGAAGAAATCGACTGCGAAGCATACACAAAAGAATTCGGTAAACAGCTCGGCATAATCGCAAACTCTCTCACTGACGAAACTGAGATCGAGCCGATTATCAACGTTGCGTCCGCACCGATTGAAATTGCGGCATCAAACTTTGTTCTTATCCTCGCAAGACTCCTCAAGGTGCTTAACAACGATATTCTCCGCAAGAAAAACAGAAGTCAGGCATACATTCTCTCCGAGGTCGGTTATCTTGAACTCGGCAAAAACAGAATCGGTGCTTTCCTGATTCCCGGTGAACTTTTCCCCGAACTGTGGAACGGCGAATTCCTTACCGCAGAGGAATCTGCAAGTGCAAAAGCCGCCGAATACAAAGTACTCAAGGATATGTGTACCTGCGACCACCAGTTCGTTATGGGTCTTTGCAATGACGAACTCGGCTATATAATCCCCGATAACGATTTCCACCTCGATGAGAAAACACCCTATATCAACAATGCTCACGACAGATTTGACAGAAATCATTACGAGGAAACAAACTCAACGGGCCCTGAAACCGCAAGAACAATTCTCACCTCCGTTGAAAGACTTATCAATTCCGTCAAGGATTCATAAGGGATGAACAATATGAGTGACAAAACAATTTATTATCTCGGCATTGACGGCGGCGGTTCAAGAACAACGGCGGCTCTTGCCGATAAAGACGGCAACATCATTCTGCGAGCAACGGGCGAAAGCATCAACTTTTACTCCGTAGGAATGGAAGCCGCAAGAAACAATCTTGCAGACGTTATAAAAAAGATTTGCGATGAAATCGGTGAAACGAAATTCCATTCCGATTTTATCGGCTGCTCTGCTCTTGACGACGAGGCAGACAAAGAAACAACCGACGCTCTCTGCGGTGGAATCATTGATGCGGATTATCTCGCAATGAGCAGTGACGTTCACGTTGCTCTGATTGCTTCAAACAGCAACTGTGTTGCAATCTGCGGCACGGGTTCAATGGCTGTTGGCAAGAAAGCTGACGGAAGCATTGCAGTTACGGGCGGATGGGGTCACATTATCGGTGACGAAGGCTCGGCATACTCAATTGCCGTGACAGCTCTCAAAGAATGCTGCAGAATGCGTGACAGAAATGAACGCACTCCCCTTCTTGAAAGCGCAGAAAAATTCTTTGACGTTGACGATTTCAGAAAAGCAATCGACAAGATATATTCCGAAAACACAGCCAAGGATTACATCGCAAAATTTGCCAAATACGTTGCTGAAAATTCAGAAAACGGCTGTGCGGTTTCAAAGAAATTCATCTCGGATGAAGCGGTGGCATACGCAAAAACCGTTGGCGCACTGCTCGATGAAATCGGCGGCTCACCGATGCTCTCCCTTTACGGTGGAGTTTTCCAGCACAACGCATTTTTCAGAGACGAATTCATGAAGGAAATCAGGGTTTCACATCCCAAGCAGGAGGCAAAACTCCTTGATATAACTCCCGAAGAAGGAGCAATAAAAGCTGCGAGGTTACTGTTATGCAAAAATACACAGAATACATAAACAACATAAAAAACGTTATTTCACAAATTGAAAACACCTGCACCGAAAGCATTGAAAAAACCTCAAAGGCTTTCTCTGACGCTCTGATTGAAGGCAGAAGAATCATTCTTTTCGGCACAGGTCATTCACATATGCTCTGCGAAGAGCTTTTCTACAGAGCAGGCGGTCTGCTCAACATTCAGCCCATTCTCATCGATACGCTTATGCTTCATATTGATGCAGCCGGCAGCACCGTTGCAGAAAGAGAAGAAGGTCTTGCTGAAAAGATATTTGACGATTACGCACTCAAAAGCGGCGACGTTATCGTTATAATTTCCAATTCGGGCAGAAACGGTGTTGTTATAGATATGGCTCTGCTCTGCAAGGAAAAGGGTCTGACCGTTATCGCTTTGACAAATCTTCGCCACACAAATGCAGGGGCATCCCGCCACCAAAGCGGTAAGAGACTTTGCGAAATAGCAGATATCGTTCTTGATAACTGCGGCTGTGTAGGCGATGCGTGCATTGACGTTGACGGTGTTGAAGGCAGCATCTGCGCAACGTCAACCGTTGCAGGCGCAATGATTCTCAACGCTTGTGTAGCAGAAGCAGTTGATATCTGCGCAAAGAAGGGCTTCTGCCCCGAGCATTTCATCAGCGCAAACGTTGACGGCGGCGACGATATCAACAACCGTCTGATAGAAAAATACAAAAAGGAGATCAAGCATCTGTGATTTATCCCATTCCTCAAAAAAACAATCTCACGGGTGCATCCGTTGAGGTGAAATCCGTTAGTTTTTCAGGCGATTTCACAGCGGTTGCCGAAAAGGTTTTAGGCGATTATTCAATCCCTGCTGACGGCAATTTTGCGGTTGAAATTAAATGCACCGACAGTAAAAAAACAACTTATATCGACGAAATCTCCCGTCTGACAGACGAAAAATATTTCATCACCGTTTCAGAAAGCCGTGCACTCATCGAAGCATCCTGCAAAAAAGGTGTTTTCCGAGCCGCACATACTCTTGCAAAGCTGATTACAAACAACGAGCTCAAAGAAGGCATTCTTGAGGATTATCCCCTCTTTGTCAAACGAGGCTATATCGAAGGCTTCTATGGTAAAACGTGGGAGAATTCAAAGAGAGTTTCCGTTATGAAGCTTATGGCTGCATACGGAATGAACTCATTCTTCTATGCGCCCAAGGATGATATCTATCACCGCGAAAAATGGCGTGAATTATACCCCGAAAAAGAGCTTTCCGAACTGAAAACGCTTTTTGAAATCGCCTGCGAAAACCAGCTTGATTTTCATTGGGCAGTCGGCCCCGGTCTGACCTACAAATACACATCCGACTCCGATTTTGAACAGCTTATCGCAAAAATGAAAAGCCTTTACGATATCGGCATCCGTAATTTCGGACTTCTTCTTGATGATATTGCCTGGGAATTCCAATACGAAGAGGATGCCGCAGAATTCGACGGAATCGTTGACGCTCAT